>NZ_MIIV01000531.1:0-17117 GCF_001743015.1 Shigella sp. FC1567 | reverse complement strand
GCTGTTTTACGCGTATGACAGGATACGGAGGACGGTTGTGGCGCACGTCTTCGGTGAACGCACTCTGGCCACACTGGAGCGTCTTCTGAGCCTGCTGTCGGCCTTTGAGGTCGTGGTATGGATGACGGATGGCTGGCCGCTGTATGAATCACGCCTGAAGGGAAAGCTGCACGTTATCAGCAAGCGTTACACTCAGCGCATTGAGCGACATAATCTGAATCTGAGACAACATCTGGCAAGGCTGGGACGGAAGTCACTGTCGTTCTCAAAATCGGTGGAGCTGCATGACAAGGTCATCGGGCATTATCTGAACATAAAACACTATCAGTAAGTTGGAGTCATTACCAATTATTTCTTGCAGTAATTATAAAAGCCGAAAACAGAACTCAAAAACAATCTGGCTAAATAAAAGTAACAAAATTTGCTTTAAGGAAGAATTTTCTATGTACACACAGACCCTGTATGAGTTAAGTCAGGAGGCTGAACGCCTGTTACAGCTTTCTCGCCAACAGTTGCAGTTACTGGAAAAAATGCCTCTCTCTGTACCCGGAGACGATGCGGCACAACTGGCTTTACCCTGGAGTCAGCCTAATATCGCCGAACGTTACGCGATGCTGAATAATGAGTTGCGTAAAATTTCCCGACTGGAAATGGTGCTGGCGATTGTCGGTACTATGAAAGCAGGGAAATCAACCACCATTAATGCCATTGTTGGTACGGAGGTTCTGCCTAATCGTAATCGCCCAATGACTGCGCTGCCGACGCTTATTCGCCATACGCCCGGGCAAAAGGAACCGGTACTGCATTTTTCACATGTCGCGCCAATCGATTGTTTAATTCAACAATTACAACAGCGCCTGCGTGATTGCGATATTAAGCATCTGACCGATGTGCTGGAAATAGATAAAGATATGCGTGCGCTTATGCAGCGGATCGAAAATGGCGTCGCTTTCGAAAAATATTATCTGGGTGCCCAGCCTATTTTTCATTGTCTGAAAAGTTTGAATGATTTAGTGCGACTGGCGAAGGCGCTGGACGTCGATTTTCCTTTTTCTGCTTACGCCGCCATTGAGCATATTCCCGTGATTGAAGTGGAGTTTGTCCATCTGGCGGGGCTGGAAAGTTATCCCGGTCAGTTGACGTTACTGGATACCCCCGGGCCAAATGAAGCCGGGCAACCGCATCTGCAAAAAATGCTTAACCAGCAGCTGGCACGCGCCTCGGCGGTACTGGCGGTGCTGGATTATACGCAACTGAAATCGATCTCCGATGAAGAGGTCCGTGAGGCGATTTTGGCGGTGGGGCAATCGGTGCCGCTGTATGTGCTGGTCAATAAGTTCGATCAACAGGATCGTAACAGTGACGACGCCGACCAGGTGCGGGCACTGATTTCCGGGACGCTGATGAAAGGCTGTATTACGCCACAGCAGATATTTCCGGTGTCGTCGATGTGGGGCTACCTGGCGAATCGGGCGCGCTATGAGTTAGCCAACAACGGTAAGTTACCAGCGCCAGAGCAACAACGCTGGGTGGAAGATTTTGCCCATGCCGCGCTCGGCAGGCGCTGGCGTCATGCCGATCTGGCGGACCTCGAACATATTCGTCATGCTGCCGATCAGTTGTGGGAAGATTCGCTGTTCGCCCAGCCAATTCAGGCGTTGCTTCATGCCGCTTACGCTAACGCCTCATTGTATGCTCTGCGATCTGCTGCGCATAAACTGTTGAATTACGCGCAGCAGGCGCGGGAATACCTGGATTTTCGTGCGCACGGGTTAAACGTCGCTTGTGAACAATTGCGGCAAAATATCCATCAGGTCGAAGAAAGTTTGCAGCTATTGCAACTCAATCAGGCGCAGGTGAGCGGCGAGATTAAACATGAAATCGAGCTGGCCCTGACCTCCGCCAACCACTTTCTGCGTCAACAGCAAGATGCGCTGAATGCGCAGTTAGCCGCCTTGTTTCAGGATGATTCGGAGCCGTTAAGCGAGATTCGTACCTGCTGTGAGACACTGTTACAGACGGCGCAGAACACCATCAGTCGCGACTTTACGCTGCGTTTTGCCGAGCTTGAATCCACCCTTTGCCGGGTGTTAACCGATGTTATTCGGCCCATTGAGCAACAAGTCAAAATGGAATTGAGCGAGTCAGGGTTTCGTCCTGGGTTTCATTTTCCTGTTTTTCACGGAGTAGTTCCCCACGTCAACACTCGCCAGCTGTTCAGTGAAGTCATTTCGCACCAGGAGGCAACGGACGAGCAGAGCACGCGTTTAGGCGTTGTGCGTGAGACTTTTTCGCGCTGGTTGAATCAGCCCGACTGGGGACGGGGAAATGAGAAATCCCCGACAGAAACGGTTGATTACAGTGTGTTGCAACGAGCATTAAGCGCAGAAGTCGATCTTTATTGCCAACAAATGGCTAAAGTTCTGGCAGAGCAGGTCGATGAATCTGTTACGGCAGGCATGAATACTTTTTTCGCTGAGTTCGCTTCATGTTTGACGGAATTACAGACGCGTTTACGCGAAAGCCTGGCTCTGCGTCAACAAAATGAATCGGTGGTCAGGCTGATGCAGCAGCAATTGCAGCAGACTGTGATGACTCACGGCTGGATTTACACCGACGCCCAGCTGTTACGCGATGATATTCAAACACTTTTCACGGCAGAACGATATTGACCAAGACGTTACTGGACGGCCCCGGTCGCGTGCTGGAGTCGGTTTATCCCCGCTTTTTAGTGGATCTGGCGCAGGGCGATGATGCCCGCCTTCCACAAGCCCATCAGCAGCAGTTTCGTGAACGACTGATGCAGGAACTTCTTTCGCGTGTGCAGCTTCAGACATGGACGAACGGCGGCATGTTAAATGCGCCGCTTAGCCTGCGACTGACAATGGTGGAAAAACTGGCGTCGATGCTGGATCCCGGTCATCTGGCGCTGACGCAGATCGCGCAGCATCTGGCGCTGCTGCAAAAAATGGATCACCGCCAGCACTCTGCTTTCCCGGAGCTCCCCCAGCAAATTGCCGCCTTGTATGAGTGGTTTTCAGCCCGTTGTCGCTGGAAGGAAAAGGCGTTAACGCAACGAGGCCAGGCCTACTGGTGCAGGCAGGTGATCAGAGCGAGCAAATTTTTACCCGCTGGCGTGCTGGGGCGTATAACGCCTGGTCGTTGCCTGGGCGCTGTTTTATCGTTCTCGAAGAGTTGCGTTGGGGGGCATTTGGCGATGCCTGTCGTCTGGGAAGCCCGCAAGCGGTGGCGTTGCTGCTGGGTGATTTGCGCGTGAAAGCGACACAACATCTGGCAGAGAGTATCAATGCGGCCCCGACCACGCGTCACTATTACCATCAGTGGTTTGCCTCTTCGACCGTTCCGACGGGCGGGGATCATGCTGATTTTTTAAGTTGGCTGGGAAAGTGGACCACGGCAGATAAACAACCCGTTTGCTGGTCAGTGACCCAACGTTGGCAAACTGTCGCGCTGGGGATGCCACGACTCTGTTCAGCGCAGCGTTTGGTGGGGGCAATGGTCGAGGAAATCTTCTCTGTAAATTTGGCGTAAATAATCAGTTACATCAATGAGTCCTAAACGAAATCCATGTGTGAAGTTGATCACAAATTTAAATACTGGTAGGGTAAAAAGGTCATTAACTGCCCAATTCAGGCGTCAACTGGTTTGATTGTACATTCCTTAACCGGAGGGTGTAAGCAAACCCGCTACGCTTGTTACAGAGATTGCATCCTGCAATTCCCGCTCCCCTTTTGCGGCCGTCGCGCTGATTTTTCTGGCGTTTGCGGAAATGGGCCAACTCTGCGAGGAAAGCTATGCTGAAAAGGAAAAAAGTAAAACCGATTACCCTTCGTGATGTCACCATTATTAATGACAGTAAACTGCGTAAAGCCATTACCGCAGCATCACTGGGTAATGCAATGGAATGGTTCGATTTTGGTGTTTATGGTTTTGTTGCTTACGCATTAGGTAAAGTTTTTTTCCCGGGGGCTGACCCCAGCGTGCAGATGGTTGCTGCACTTGCCACTTTCTCCGTTCCCTTTCTGATTCGACCGCTTGGCGGACTCTTCTTTGGTATGTTGGGCGATAAATATGGTCGCCAGAAGATCCTCGCTATCACTATTGTGATTATGTCGATCAGTACGTTCTGTATTGGCTTAATACCGTCCTACGACACGATTGGTATTTGGGCACCGATTCTGCTGTTGATCTGTAAGATGGCACAAGGTTTCTCGGTCGGCGGTGAATATACCGGGGCGTCGATATTTGTTGCGGAATACTCCCCTGACCGTAAACGTGGCTTTATGGGCAGCTGGCTGGACTTCGGTTCTATTGCCGGGTTTGTGCTGGGTGCGGGCGTGGTGGTGTTAATTTCGACCATTGTCGGCGAAGCGAACTTCCTCGACTGGGGCTGGCGTATTCCGTTCTTTATTGCTCTGCCGTTAGGGATTATCGGGCTTTACCTGCGCCATGCGCTGGAAGAAACTCCGGCGTTCCAGCAGCATGTTGATAAACTGGAACAGGGCGACCGCGAAGGTTTGCAGGATGGCCCGAAAGTCTCGTTTAAAGAGATTGCCACTAAATACTGGCGCAGCCTGTTGACATGTATTGGTCTGGTAATTGCCACCAACGTGACTTACTACATGTTGCTGACCTATATGCCGAGTTATTTGTCGCATAACCTGCATTACTCCGAAGACCACGGGGTGCTGATTATTATCGCCATTATGATCGGTATGCTGTTTGTCCAGCCGGTGATGGGCTTGCTGAGTGACCGTTTTGGCCGTCGTCCGTTTGTGCTACTTGGTAGTGTTGCCCTGTTTGTGTTGGCGATCCCGGCGTTTATTCTGATTAACAGTAACGTCATCGGCCTGATTTTTGCCGGGTTACTGATGCTGGCGGTGATCCTTAACTGCTTTACGGGCGTTATGGCTTCTACCTTGCCAGCGATGTTCCCGACGCATATCCGTTACAGCGCGCTGGCGGCGGCATTTAATATTTCGGTGCTGGTTGCCGGTCTGACGCCAACACTGGCGGCCTGGCTGGTCGAAAGCTCGCAGAATCTGATGATGCCTGCCTATTACCTGATGGTAGTGGCGGTGATTGGTTTAATCACCGGCGTAACCATGAAAGAGACGGCAAATCGTCCGTTGAAAGGTGCGACACCGGCGGCGTCAGATATACAGGAAGCGAAGGAAATTCTCGTCGAGCATTACGATAATATCGAGCAGAAAATCGATAATATTGACCACGAGATTGCCGATTTGCAGGCGAAACGTACCCGCCTGGTGCAGCAACATCCGCGAATTGATGAATAAGCTGAAACGGATGGCCTGATGTGACGCTGTCTTATCAGGCCAATTGAACTCTTAAGGTTCACTTAATCTCTGACGCGCATACTCTCCTCCAGGTTAACGGAGGAGAGTGCAATGAAAAACCGTGTTTATATGAAAGTTTAACTACCGTGTTCAGCGTGCTGGTGGTCAGCAGCTTTCTTTATATCTGGTTTGCCACGTTCTGATCTTTCTTCAGCCGTACCCAGGCCCGCGTGCCGGAAGTCTCTTGCCGGTTTTGCAGGAAAAACTGCCCGTGATGCAACTGTGTAATGCGGCTGACAATACTTAACCCCAGACCAATCCCGCCATAACGGCTGTCCATACGTACAAACGCTTTACTCAACTCCCCGCATTTACTCTCATCAATACCTGGTCCTTCATCTTCAACTGCCATGACCGCTCCGCCATCTTCTTGCAGCTTAATCATAATGTTGCTGCCTTGCGGGCTGTAACGATGGGCGTTTTCTACCAGGTTTCGCAATAACATCCGCAGCAGGGTTGCATCACCCTGAACGGTGATGTCGGCGGCGCTCTCTGGCAATAGCAGGGTTTGCTGTCGCTGGTCGAGCATGGTACTGAGTTCGTCATACGAGGGGAGAATGACATCTTCCAGCAGTTTTACATGTTGATAATTACCGGAAGAAAATGACTGTCCGGCACGCGCCAGTTGCAGCAGCTGGGAGACGCTCTCCATCATCTGATCAAGCCGTGCCACTAACGGTGCTACATCAATGTGATGCGTTTTCGCCAGCAGTTCCAGATGCAAACGCACCCCCGCCAGTGGCGTTCGCAGTTCGTGCGCGACGTCAGCGGTAAACAACCTTTCGTTATCCAGCGTGCTGGTCAGGCGACTGACCAGATCGTTCAACGCCGAAACCACCGCTTCGATTTCGAGGGTGGCGCTGTGAATGGCAATGGGCGTTAAGTTGTCGGCAGTGCGCGCTTCCAGCTCTTTTTGCAGCTCCGCCAGCGGGCGGGTGATGCGGCGTACCGCCTGATAGCAGATAAATAGCGTCAGGCTGACCATAAAGACGCCGGGGACAATCAGGCTGGCGACCGCCTCGCGGATCTCACGCATGATGTGGCGATCGTTGTTGCGATTGTCGCGTAGCGCCTGCTCAAACAGCTGAATCTGCTCGGTACTTTCATGCCATAGCCAGAAGACGCTGATCAGCTCAAACACCAACAAAATGGCCCCGATAGTCAATATCAGCCGTTGGCGCAGCGATATTGGTCGGCGCAGAAAACGCATCAGATTCAATTAGTTTTCCTCATTCGCGACCAGCATATAGCCAAAGCCGCGCACGGTGCGGATACGGGATTTGCCCACTTTGTCGCGCAGATTGTGGATATGCACTTCCAGGGTGTTGGTCGAGGGTTCATTGTCCCAGTTATAGATGTCGTTGTAGAGAATTTCCCGATGTACCGGACTGCCTGCTTTGAGCATTAACCGTGACAGCAGAGCATATTCTTTGGGCGTCAGAATCAACTCTTCACCGCCCATCCATACCTGACGGCGACCCATATTCAGCGTCAGATTGCCAACAATCAGCTCACTTTCGCCCTGATTATTATGGCGTCGTAGCAGGGCGCGGATACGGGCGTGTAACTCTTCCAGCGCAAAAGGCTTCACCAGATAGTCATCGGCACCGACATCCAGCCCGGCGATTTTGTCGGTCAGCGTATCGCGAGCGGTGAGGATCAGTACCGGCAGGGTATATTTTTTCTGCCGGATACGGGCGAGAAAATGCAGTCCATCTTCGTCGGGTAACCCTAAATCCAGTACCACCAGGCTGTAATGACCGGCTTCAAGGCTTTGTTCCGCCATCCGCGCGGTTGTCACGCCATCGCACGCGTAGCCTTCGGTTTGCGCCGCCAGAATCAGTCCCTGCAATAACAGCGTATCGTCTTCAACAATCAGAATTTTCATTTACTCACTCTCCTGCAAGTTTGCAGAATATCATCCGCAGCCTGGTAATACTTCGTCTCAACGCCAGTTAATCCCAATAGCGTGGAGAATAAATTGTCTTGTGAATAGTGTTGCGTTTGCGCCTGTTTTTGCAGGCAGTTCTGGTCAACCTGATACCGTTTTTGATAATCCTCCGACAGCCACAGCAGCATCGGCACCTGTTTTTGGCTATCCGGGGCGATGGCATAAGGCAGACCGTGCAGATAGATGCCATTTTCACCTAACGATTCACCGTGGTCAGAAAGATAAACCAGGCTGGTGGTAAATTTATCCTGATGTTCTTTCAGCAGATTAATCGCTTTATCAACAATATAGTCGACGTAAACCAGCGTGTTGTCGTAAGTGTTCACCAGTTGCTCTTTGGTACAGGTCTGGATCTCATTGGTGTCGCAGGTTGGGGTAAATTTCCTGAACTGCGGCGGATAGCGGTTGTAATAGGTCGGACCGTGGCTGCCGATGGTGTGTAAGACAATCACGCCATCACCCTGCAGGTTATTGATGTACTCTTCCAGCCCGTGGAACAGCACTTCGTCATAGCATTCGCCGTTGATGCACTGACCAGGCAGATTCAGCGCGGTGACGTTCTGGTGAGGCACGCGGTCGCAGGCACCTTTACAGCCGCCATCGTTGTCATTCCACAGCACGTTGATGCCCGCTCGCTGAATGATATCCAGCACGCCTTCCTGGTGCTGTGCCAGCTCTTCTTTGTAATGCTCACGCGGCATATCCGAGAACATGCACGGTACTGAAACTGCCGTTGCCGTGCCGCAAGATACGGTATTAGGGAAATAGACCACGTTATCTTTCGCCAGCCGCGGGTTAGTTTCACGCGGGTAGCCGTTGAGGGAGAAGTTCTCCGCCCGCGAGGTTTCGCCGACAATCAGGATGGTCAAATTTTTACGTTTTTCGTTCTGCATTAACGGGTTGCGGTGGGCGTCTTCACCAATTCGCACCAGCGGTAGATTTGCCAGTCGCTGATGGGAGTACCATGACCAGCTGGCAACAATGCTGTTAGAGGGGCTTAAGGATTTCACCAGCTCTTTGTTATTGCGGAACAACGAGGCGTAGTCTTTATAAAACAGTGCGGCGACCAGCAAAATCAGTAGTACAGAAACCAGAATATTGGCTCCACGGAAAAGAACACTGCGCAGACGCGAGGTGGCAGGTTTGATTTTTATCCAGCAGGCAATCAGCGCAGCAAGCACGCCGCTGAATCCCAGCGTTAATAACATTTGCGGTGTCATCAGCGCATAACTTTCTGCCGGAGTGGTATCAATAATATTGGCAATCATCGAGCGGTCGATGACGATGCCGTAAGTCATTATGAAATATTGTGCAGCCGCGCCAACCAGAATAAACAGGCAGGCCAGTGGTCGATTAAGCCATAAGAAAGAGCTTAGTGTCAGGACAATATTAATCACGCTGAAAGCGACGACCGGCATCGACAAGAAAACCAGTACGTTATGCAGCGAATCCAGCGGCAGCGCCTGCAACACCTGTTTAAAAAAGGCAATATTCAGGCAGATAGAGATATAAAAAGCGGCCAACAATAGCCAGGCGAGTAAATTCAAAGAGGGTCTTTTTAGTAGGCGCTTCAACATCACGGTGTTTCCATCGAACAAAGTGCGCATATGCTCGCAAAGCAAAATTAAGCCAACCTTAAGTTCTTAAGGTTGGCTTTTATGTTTGCTGGATTAAGGGGAATTAATCTTTGCTTATTGGTGCATCTAAGGGATACGGGTTTTTATGTAGCCGGTTGTAATTCAGCGCATACATGGCGGTGATGACCATCAGGGTGACAAATGACCACATAACCTCTTTCGCTCCGGACCCCACCACGGCCCAGATGCAGTAGAGGAAGGCAATGGTAGTAACTGCCAGATATGCCGGGCGTGCTTTACCAAAGTGACCGTGTCCGAGCAGCAGTAACGCCGCACAGGTGTAAAGATATGGCACCAGTGTAAAGATGACCGAGACGGAAGAAACCAGACCGAACTCTTTGGTCGCGTTTGGTGAAATGCTGCTGAGCTGGAAGATGGTCATCAAAATACCGACGATAATCAGCCCCGCCACTGGCGTACCCGCTTTATTTACACGGGCAAAAATCGGTGGGAACAGTCCGTCATCGGCAGCGGCTTTCGCCGTTTGACCCGCCAGCAACGTCCAGCCGCCCAGTGAACCTAAGCAACCCGCAGCTGCGCAGAAGGAAACAATGGCCCCGGGGGTGTCACCCAACGCCATCCGTGCGGCATCACCGAATGGCGAAGCAGAAACGCGCAGTGCGGCATTAGGGATCATCCCCATAATCGCGGTGGTAGAAAGTACATAGCAAACGGCGGCAATCAATACCCCACCAATGGTGGCGATAGGGACATTGCGTTTCGGGTTTTTCACCACACCTGCGGCAACGGAGGCACTTTCCACACCGATGAACGACCACAGCGTAACGTTAAGGGTACTTTGAATTGCACCGAAGGTACCCAGGCCGCTGACGTTCCATGCCGCCATATAGGTTTCACCACGGAACCAGAACCAGCCAAATACGGCAATCCCGACGATGGGGATCAGCGCCAGCACGGTGGCAACTGCCTGCACACGGGTGATCATTTTCGGACCAACAATGTTCAGCAGGACGAAGATCCACAGCACCACGACGCAGGTGATGGTTAATACCAATGGATCTTTCAGAATCGGGAAGAAGTAACTTAAATATCCTACGCCAATGACCACCATGGCGATATTGCCGATCCAGCAGGCCAGCCAGTAGAGGACGTTGGTTTGATAACCGAGAAACGGGCCAAAGCAGCGGCGGGCGTAAGCGTAAGAACCACCAGGACTTGGGTCGAGGAACGACATTTTGGCGTATACCATCGAGAGCCCCAGTGCACCGATAATCGTCACCAACCATCCATAAATGGCAATCCCGCCAGTGGAGGCCAGGTTTGCAGGTAACAGAAAAACACCTGACCCCATAATATTCCCCGACACCATCAGGGTGACGGGGATTAAGCCCACTTTGTGAGCATCAGCATCCGAAGACATAATTAAACTCCTGCGAAGGCGAGCTTCGTGACAATAAATTACGTCATATCATACGCCTGCATTCGATAGTTGAATTATTATCGACCGGGTTATCGCTGATGCCGTTATTAATATAGCTCTTCGTTAAGGTTAAAAATCAGGCGACAGTGCGTTCTCTGTGCTGACTAACATAATGCAGCGGCGTCATACCGTAGAAGTCTTTAAAGACAGAAATAAAGTACGACGTACTGTTGTAGCCGCAGGACTGTGATACCTGAGAGATATTTTTACCGTCCATCATTAATTCATTTACGGCATAACGCATGCGGCAGGTGGTGATTATTTGGCTATAACTGGTGTTTTCGCTTTTCAGCTTTTTCTTTAACAGACTTGGGCTAAGACATAAACAACTGGCTACCATACTAAGATTCCAGTCTTTGTGAATATCGCTTTCAATAATTTGATAAACGCTGTCACTTACACAATTACGTAACATATACATCATTAATGAAAGGAATTTTTTACTGTCGAGAAAACGGGATAGCACCGTGAATAATAATGCGCGTGTTCGTTCCTTTTCTGACTCAGTTTCTGCGGGCATCATGCTGTGTTGCGCGGCAACGCGAAAGACGTCTGGCGTCAGGCATGGCAGGGTGAGTATGGGCGTAGCGCTACGTTGCCATACTGGTATTTGCGAGAGATCTTTATTCAGAAACCGGAGGTAATCTTTGATGATGTCGTGACTAATATGAGCAACCAAAGTGTTGTTAAGAGAGGAGACGTCGATAATATTATTTTCACAATTTAATAACGCCATATGGTTAGCTTTAAGGCTAATAGGTTCTTTCCCATTCACCCTTATCCAGACATCTTTTTCAGTCAATAAAACAATACAAGGTTGGTCGCTGCAAATCCTCATACATGTACTCCTGAGTGCGAATAAAAGACCAGTTCTCGCTAAAGCAAAGCGATACCGGGAAATGGTTATATAATTGTATGACGAATATAAACATGCATAAAAATAACGAGTTTTACTAATATTACAAATTTTTATAGTAATTTCTCATGTACATATTTTTTTACAGGGTAAATAACAGGCAAAAAAAAGCGCGGGGTGGGGCCGCGCAAAAAGTATGACATTTTTGTTTGCAGCAATTTTTATGAAAACGTTGCCATACTCAAAAGGCCTAAGGCCAGGCGGCGTAATGTTATTTAAACAATTACGCCTTCAGCGGAATAGTGGTTACGCTTTCACACACATAGCGTGGTAAATACCGTCAATAATTTCAGTCCCTTCAGTTTCGTGTTCAAATCCAGGGAAATGGTGGTCCCAGGATTGCAGCGAGCGTAAATAACTTACTTGCGGACTGTTTTTATCGCCGAAGTTTTCACCAGACAGCAGCATCGGGATTCCTGGCGGATATGGGATAACTGAGTTTGCCGCGATGCGTCCTGGCAGATTTTCAATGGATACCAGTTCGACATTGTTGTCGACAATCGCGTTGTACGCTTCACGCGGGGTGATTTCCGCCACCGGCAGGCCGGAATAGGCTTCGTTCAACCGTGCGCCAGGGTTGTTTTCTTTCAGCCAGGCAAACATGGTGTCACCCAGATCGTGAATCCCCATGTTCGCGTAAGTGTCAGGATATTGTTCAACAAGTTCCGGCATCACCTGCGCCAGCGGTGTGTTGGCGTCATAGTGGCGTTTGAAGGAGCAAAGGGTGTTAACCAGAGTCCCCCATTTCCCACGGGTTACGCCCATAGAGAACAGGAACATAATTTGGAAGTCAGTGGTGCGGGTAGGCACAATGCCGTGGCGACCAAGCCAGGCAGTGACCAGCGCCGCCGGAACACCGGTTTCTTCCAGTTCACCATCTTCACCCATTCCCGGAGCAAGGATGCTGACTTTAATCGGGTCGAGCATACTCCAGTTATCCGGAATATCTTTGAAGCCGTGCCAGCTTTCGCCCGGATGCATTACCCAGTAGTCCTGAACGGTGGTCAGCAGTTTGGTTGGTGCGTCAGCAAAGTCATAGGTTTTGCCGGTTTGTGGGTCGGTGACGACTTCTTTGTTCCACGGTTTGAAGAACCAGCTACCGTCAGCGGTGAACTCTTTATACAGCCGCGCCATCGCCTGACGGAAATCAACCGCTTCGTCGATCACTTCCTGCGTCAGTGACAGGCCGCTGTTGCCGTCCATCATCGACACCGCCACGTCGTTGGATGCGCAGATGGCATACAGCGGGGAGGTGGTGGCATGCATCATGTAGGCCTGGTTGAAGCGGGAGAAGTTAATCGCCCCACGACCTTCACGTACATGAATATAAGAAGCCTGTGAAAGCGCATTCAGCAGTTTGTGGGTGGAGTGGGTGGCGAAAACGGTAGGACCGTTGTGATCGCCAGGTTCGCCGCGCATGGCATAGTGATCGGCATAGATCGGGTTGAAACGTGCATAGCCGTACCAGGCTTCGTCAAAGTGCAGACGATCGGAGGTTTTTTCCAGCAGATCCTGCGCTTCTTTAGCGTTATAACACACGCCGTCATAGGTGCAGTTGGTCACCACGCAGTAAGACGGTTTTTGCCCGGCTTTGTCTTTAGTCAGCGGGCTTTCACTGATTTTCTTCTGCAAGGTTTCAGGTTGCATTTCCTGCGGATAGATTGGCCCGATAATGCCGTAGCGGTTGCGGCTTGGCACCATGTAGACCGGTTTCGCGCCTGTCAGCATCAAGCCTTGTTCGATGGATTTATGGCAGTTACGGTCAACGACCACGACATCGTTATCGGTCATGCAAGCCTGCATGATGGTGCGGTTAGAGCCGGAAGTACCGACGACTACCGACCAGGAGCGATCGGCACCAAATACGCGTGCGGCATATTTTTCGCTTTCGCCAAATGCGCCAGTATGGTCAAGCAAAGAACCGAGGGAAGTTCGTTCGATGCCCATATCTGTGCGGAACAGATTTTCTCCATAGTAGTCATGGTAGAAACGTCCGGCGGGTGTTTTGGTAAAACCAACGCCGCCCTGGTGGCCTGGCGCTGCCCAGGAATATTCATGGATGTCGCTATACTTCATCAGCGCGCTGAACAGTGGCGGCAACAGCTGCTGGCGGTAGCGGGTCATCGCGGCAACGGCGCGTCCGGCGATAAAGTCGGTGGTATCTTCCAGAATCCAGGCGAATTCATCGACAAGCTCCAGCAGGTCGCGATCCATTGCGGCGAGGGCTTTTTCCCGATCGCCCAACAGGAAGACCGGCACGTTTTGTTGGCGCTCATGAAGCTTACCGATCAATTGTCTGACGTTTTGATGTTCGTCCGGATGTTCCATTTGATAGCTGAACATCAGGCAGTCAATGGCTTCGTTTGAAGAGAGAATGGCAAAACCATCATCAAAGGAGGTGGATTTAATCACGGTAACATTTTGCTGGCTTAAAGCATCTGCCAGACGCTCAACGGCGTTACCGACCCAGGTGTCTTGATGGAGAAACTCGCTTTCAACAATTAATACTTTCATCATTGCTTACCCGGTTATGAAGGAATCTTCGTTGCGGGCAAGTATCTTCCGGCCTTTTCGGGCTGTAAAGCGCGTGAAAAACAAACATTTTTGAAATATTTATTTTTATAAACAATGCGTTATGTGATTATTTTAAATTATTTTCACTGCTTGTTATCGACGGCTAAACTATTTTTTTGGCTGATACTGATATCGTCTTTAGCCGGGAAACGTCTGGCGGCGCTGTTGGCTAAGTTTGCGGTATTGTTGCGGCGACATGCCGACATATTTGCCGAACGTGCTGTAAAAACGACTACTTGAACGAAAGCCTGCCGTCAGGGCAATATCGAGAATACTTTTATCGGTATCGCTCAGTAACGCGCGAACGTGGTTGATGCGCATCGCGGTAATGTACTGTTTCATCGTCAATTGCATGACCCGCTGGAATATCCCCATTGCATAGTTGGCGTTAAGTTTGACGTGCTCAGCCACATCGTTGATGGTCAGCGCCTGATCATAGTTTTCGGCAATAAAGCCCAGCATCTGGCTAACATAAAATTGCGCATGGCGCGAGACGCTGTTTTTGTGTGTGCGCGAGGTTTTATTGACCAGAATCGGTTCCCAGCCAGAGAGGCTAAATCGCTTGAGCATCAGGCCAATTTCATCAATGGCGAGCTGGCGAATTTGCTCGTTCGGACTGTTTAATTCCTGCTGCCAGCGGCGCACTTCAAACGGGCTAAGTTGCTGTGTGGCCAGTGATTTGATCATCATGCCGTGAGTGACGTGGTTAATCAGGTCTTTATCCAGCGGCCAGGAGAGAAACAGATGCATCGGCAGATTAAAAATCGCCATGCTCTGACAGGTTCCGGTATCTGTTAGTTGGTGCGGTGTACAGGCCCAGAACAGCGTGATATG
Source organism: Shigella sp. FC1567 (assembly GCF_001743015.1). NCBI lineage: Bacteria > Pseudomonadati > Pseudomonadota > Gammaproteobacteria > Enterobacterales > Enterobacteriaceae > Shigella > Shigella sp. FC1567. The sequence continues at coordinate 2,386 of NZ_MIIV01000531.1, read as the reverse complement.
ACCCTGATTGATATTCACTTTTTCATTGTTAATCAGGTATTCCACATCGCCATCGAAAGGCACATTCACTTCGACCTGACCATGCCAGTGGCTGGTGGGCATGATATGCGGTGCGCGAAACTCAATCTCCATCCGCTGGTATTCCGAATACAGCGACAGCGGGCTGCGGGTCTGTTTTTCGTCGCTGCTGCACATAAACGTATCTGTATTCATGGATGGCTCTCTTTCCTGGAATATCAGAATTATGGCAGGAGTGAGGGAGGATGACTGCGAGTGGGAGCACGGTTTTCACCCTCTTCCCAGAGAGGCGAGGGGAGCGTCCGAGCATCATGAGGCCGAAAACTCTGCTTTTCAGGTAACTTATTACCATAAACTCAGATTTACTGCTGCTTCACGCAGGATCTGAGTTTATGGGAATGCTCAACCTGGAAGCCGGAGGTTTTCTGCAGATTCGCCTGCCATGATGAAGTTATTCAAGCAAGCCAGGAGATCTGCATGATGACTGCACCCAAAATTACATTTATCGGCGCTGGTTCGACGATTTTCGTTAAAAATATTCTTGGTGATGTGTTCCATCGAGAGGCGCTGAAAACGGCGCATATTGCCCTGATGGACATTGATCCCACCCGCCTGGAAGAGTCGCATATTGTGGTGCGTAAGCTGATGGATTCAGCAGGGGCCAGCGGCAAAATCACCTGCCACACCCAACAGAAAGAAGCCTTACAGGATGCCGATTTTGTCGTGGTGGCATTTCAGATTGGCGGTTATGAACCTTGCACGGTGACTGATTTCGAGGTCTGTAAGCGGCATGGTCTGGAACAAACCATTGCCGATACGTTGGGGCCGGGCGGTATTATGCGCGCGCTACGTACCATTCCGCATCTGTGGCAAATTTGCGAGGACATGACGGAAGTCTGCCCCGATGCCACATTGCTCAACTACGTTAACCCAATGGCGATGAATACCTGGGCGATGTATGCCCGCTATCCGCATATCAAACAGGTAGGGCTGTGCCATTCGGTGCAGGGAACGGCGGAAGAGCTGGCGCGTGACCTCAATATCGATCCGTCCACGCTGCGTTACCGTTGCGCTGGTATCAACCATATGGCGTTTTACCTGGAACTGGAGCGTAAAACCGCCGACGGCAGTTACGTGAATCTCTACCCGGAACTGCTGGCGGCTTATGAAGCAGGGCAGGCACCGAAGCCACATATTCATGGTAATACTCGCTGCCAGAATATTGTGCGCTACGAAATGTTCAAAAAGCTGGGCTACTTCGTCACGGAATCGTCAGAACATTTTGCCGAATATACGCCGTGGTTTATTAAGCCAGGTCGTGAGGATTTGATTGAGCGTTATAAAGTACCGCTGGATGAGTACCCGAAACGCTGCGTCGAGCAGCTGGCGAACTGGCATAAAGAGCTGGAGGAGTATAAAAACGCCTCCCGGATTGATATTAAACCGTCACGGGAATATGCCAGCACAATCATGAACGCTATCTGGACTGGCGAGTCGAGTGTGATTTACGGCAACGTCCGTAACGATGGTTTGATTGATAACCTGCCACAAGGATGTTGCGTGGAAGTAGCCTGTCTGGTTGATGCTAATGGCATTCAGCCGACCAAAGTCGGTACGCTACCTTCGCATCTGGCCGCCCTGATGCAAACCAACATCAACGTACAGACGCTGCTGACCGAAGCTATTCTTACGGAAAATCGCGACCGTGTTTACCACGCCGCGATGATGGACCCGCATACTGCCGCCGTGCTGGGCATTGACGAAATATATGCTCTTGTTGACGACCTGATTGCCGCCCACGGCGACTGGCTGCCAGGCTGGTTGCACCGTTAAAACGCGACTAAACGCTACTGCGCCGGGGGATTTATTCCGGCGCACACCTCTGACGATACCAATAACAGAAGGCGGGCGTTGGTAACAGCGACCCGATACCCTATGAGCATTTCAATGACTACAAAACTCAGTTATGGATTTGGAGCGTTCGGGAAGGATTTTGCGATCGGCATTGTGTATATGTACCTCATGTATTACTACACCGATGTCGTTGGGCTGTCTGTGGGTTTGGTCGGTACTTTGTTTCTGGTGGCGAGGATCTGGGATGCTATTAACGATCCGATTATGGGATTGAAGTGGTCAACAAAAACTGGCCACCGAGTTAGAGTTTTTCCAGTATCGATTTTCCGATTCGTTTGGGGGTAACCCACCGTTATATTCGTGCGGTCTTAGTGCGCTGTAATATCCAACGATATAGTCCGTTATGGCGTGAGCTGCCTCGCTGAAGCTTACGTAACCCACCACCGGCATCCATTCGTTCTTCAGACTCCTGAAGAAGCGTTCCATTGGGCTGTTATCCCAGCAGTTTCCGCGC
>NZ_MIIV01000530.1:0-17202 GCF_001743015.1 Shigella sp. FC1567 | reverse complement strand
TGTCCAATGTGCATAAAAAAATCCGGAAACAAGTGAGCGTTTCCGGATTCTTACACAGCCACTGGATCGGTCAACTGATCCTTAACTGATCGGCATTACACATAACGGCGCGCTTTTCTTTAAACTTCTTTACATTAGGTTATGTAAAAACGTATCGGCGTTTATATACTGAAGATAAGCCTGATGAGTAACAGGCTTGCTCGTCATACTTTCGTGAGTATTGGCGTTGTACAGGCAAGTCGTAAAATAACAGCCTGGCTATTCAGAGTATGATAAAAACAGGGGGCAAGGGATGTTGCTTAATATGATGTGTGGTCGTCGGCTGTCGGCAATCAGTTTGTGCCTGGCCGTAACATTCGCTCCACTGTTCAATGCGCAGGCCGATGAGCCTGAAGTAATCCCTGGCGACAGCCCGGTGGCTGTCAGTGAACAGGGCGAGGCACTGCCGCAGGCGCAAGCCACGGCAATAATGGCGGGGATCCAGCCATTGCCTGAAGGTGCGGCAGAAAAAGCCCGCACGCAAATCGAATCTCAATTACCCGCAGGTTACAAGCCGGTTTATCTTAACCAGCTTCAACTGTTGTATGCCGCACGCGATATGCAACCCATGTGGGAAAACCGTGATGCTGTTAAAGCCTTCCAGCAACAGCTGGCAGAGGTGGCGATTGCCGGTTTCCAGCCGCAGTTTAATAAATGGGTAGAGTTACTGACCGATCCTGGTGTTAACGGGATGGCACGCGACGTAGTGCTCTCTGATGCGATGATGGGCTATCTCCATTTCATTGCAAATATTCCGGTCAAAGGCACTCGCTGGCTATATAGCAGTAAACCTTATGCACTTGCAACGCCGCCGCTCTCGGTGATTAACCAATGGCAGCTGGCGCTGGATAAAGGTCAATTGCCTACGTTTGTTGCAGGACTGGCACCGCAGCATCCGCAATATGCGGCGATGCATGAATCGTTACTGGCCTTACTCAGTGACACCAAACCGTGGCCCCAACTGACCGGCAAAGCAACGTTGCGCCCAGGGCAGTGGAGTAACGACGTACCGGCGTTGCGCGAAATATTGCAACGCACAGGCATGTTGGACGGGGGGCCGAAAATTACTCTACCTGGCGATGACACGCCAACTGACGCGGTAGTCAGCCCATCCGCTGTTACTGTTGAAACAGCAGAAACTAAGCCGATGGACAAGCAAACGACGTCTCGTAGTAAACCTGCGCCTGCCGTTCGCGCCGCCTACGATAATGAACTGGTGGAAGCCGTTAAACGTTTTCAGGCATGGCAAGGATTGGGGGCAGATGGTGCTATTGGCCCGGCAACACGTGACTGGTTAAACGTAACGCCCGCCCAGCGTGCTGGCGTGTTGGCTCTCAACATCCAGCGATTGCGCTTGCTGCCAACAGAGCTTTCTACCGGGATCATGGTTAACATTCCGGCCTATTCGCTGGTCTACTATCAGAACGGCAATCAGGTGCTGGATTCGCGAGTCATTGTCGGTCGCCCCGATCGCAAAACGCCGATGATGAGCAGTGCCCTTAACAACGTAGTGGTAAACCCGCCGTGGAACGTACCTCCAACTCTGGCACGCAAAGATATTCTGCCAAAAGTGCGCAACGATCCGGGATATCTCGAAAGCCATGGCTATACGGTGATGCGTGGCTGGAACAGCAGAGAAGCGATTGACCCATGGCAGGTTGACTGGTCTACAATCACGGCCTCGAATTTACCGTTCCGCTTCCAGCAGGCTCCAGGCCCACGGAACTCGCTGGGGCGCTATAAATTCAATATGCCGAGTTCAGAGGCCATTTATTTGCATGACACGCCGAACCACAATCTGTTCAAGCGTGATACACGCGCATTGAGCTCAGGCTGTGTACGAGTGAATAAAGCTTCCGATCTGGCGAATATGCTGTTGCAGGATGCAGGCTGGAATGACAAACGTATTTCTGATGCGCTGAAGCAGGGTGATACACGTTACGTCAATATTCGGCAGTCGATTCCGGTGAATCTCTACTACCTGACGGCCTTTGTTGGTGCAGATGGTCGTACCCAGTATCGTACAGATATTTACAATTATGATCTGCCTGCGCGATCCAGCTCGCAAATCGTATCGAAAGCGGAACAATTAATCAGGTAAATGAAGTAGTTCGGGGAAATCAGTTGTCGTAATAATTAGCATGATTGGGGGCGATTCTCTGCAGCCCCCGTCACTGCTGGGGTTGAGTCATCTTGACGTCTGCTTTACGGGCGGTTAAGGTGCCTCTTGTGCGCCAGAAGTGCATATAAACGATAACATTGACCTGTAGACTTGATTATCATGGACAAATTCGACGCTAATCGCCGCAAATTGCTGGCGCTTGGTGGCGTTGCACTCGGTGCCGCCATCCTGCCGACCCCTGCGTTTGCAACACTCTCTACCCCACGCCCGCGCATTTTGACACTCAATAATCTTCATACCGGAGAGTCAATCAAAGCGGAGTTTTTCGATGGCAGAGGCTATATTCAGGAAGAATTGGCAAAACTTAACCATTTTTTCCGCGATTACCGCGCGAACAAAATAAAGTCCATCGACCCAGGATTATTCGACCAGTTGTATCGCCTGCAAGGGTTGTTAGGCACGCGCAAACCGGTGCAACTCATTTCCGGTTATCGTTCCATTGATACCAACAATGAACTACGCGCCCGCAGCCGTGGAGTAGCGAAGAAAAGCTATCACACTAAAGGCCAGGCGATGGATTTCCATATTGAAGGTATCGCGTTAAGCAATATTCGCAAAGCCGCGTTATCTATGCGCGCAGGTGGTGTAGGATATTACCCACGTAGTAACTTTGTGCATATTGATACCGGGCCAGCACGGCACTGGTAGCAATCGCTTAACGAAACAGGGGCAGTATGAACTATCGTATTATTCCGGTCACCGCATTCTCCCAGAACTGTTCATTAATCTGGTGTGAACAAACCCGTCTGGCCGCACTGGTCGATCCTGGCGGCGATGCGGAAAAAATCAAACAGGAAGTTGATGACAGCGGCCTGACACTGATGCAGATCCTGCTGACGCATGGTCATCTGGACCACGTTGGCGCAGCGGCGGAACTGGCGCAACATTACGGCGTGCCGGTTTTTGGCCCGGAAAAAGAAGATGAGTTCTGGCTGCAAGGCTTGCCTGCGCAAAGTCGTATGTTTGGTCTGGAAGAGTGCCAGCCGCTGACGCCAGATCGTTGGCTGAACGAAGGCGATACCATCAGCATAGGAAATGTGACTTTACAGGTGTTACATTGCCCTGGGCATACGCCGGGTCATGTCGTGTTTTTTGATGATCGGGCAAAGCTGCTGATTTCTGGCGATGTTATTTTCAAAGGCGGAGTAGGGCGCAGTGACTTCCCGCGTGGCGATCATAATCAACTGATTTCTTCAATCAAAGATAAATTGCTGCCACTGGGGGATGACGTGACATTTATTCCGGGTCACGGACCATTATCCACACTTGGTTATGAACGCCTGCATAATCCCTTCCTGCAAGACGAAATGCCCGTCTGGTAAGGCACATAAAAAGCCCGCTTTTAATGCGGGCCTGGATTTCTGGCAAAGTGCGCTTTGTTTATGCCGGATGCGGCACGAGCGCCTTATCCGGCCTACAAAATCGTGCAAATTCAAAATATTGCAGGGGACGCGTAGGCCTGATAAGCGTAGCGCATCAGGCAATGTTGCGTTTGTCATCAGTCTCAGCCCGCTTTTCAGCGGGCTTCATTGTTTTTAATGCTTACAGCACTGCCACAATCGCTTCGCACAGCGGAGCCATGTTATCTGGTGTCATCCCGGCCACATTTACGCGACCAGAAGCAACCGCATATACGCCAAACTCTTCGCGCAGACGCAGCACTTGTTCTTTTGTCAGGCCACTGAAGGAGAACATGCCGTTCTGTTTGATGATAAAGCTGAAGTCGCGGTTTGCGCCTTTTTCCTGCAGCGTATTGACGAACAACTGACGCATACGCTGAATACGCTGGCGCATATCAGTCAGCTCTTGTTCCCAAATCGCACGTAACGCATCGTTGCTCAGGATGGTGGCAACAACAGAAGCGCCGTGTGCTGGTGGGTTAGAGTAGTTAGCGCGAATCGCCGCTTTCATTTGGCTGAATGCGCGATCAACGGTTTCACTGTCGGCAGCAACCAGAGTACAAGCGCCAACACGCTCGTTGTACAGGCCAAAGTTTTTAGAGTAGGAACTGGCAACAATCAGCTCTTTATGCATAGCCGCGAAAGCGCGCAGTCCTTCAGCATCTTCTTCCAGACCACGGGCAAAACCCTGGTAAGCGAAGTCAAACAGCGGTAACCAGCCTTTCTCAACGGAGAGTTGTGCCAGTGTCTGCCATTGTTCCAGCGTAGGGTCGATACCGGTTGGGTTATGGCAGCAGCCATGGAACAGCACTACGTCGCCAGCCTGAGCTTCATTCAGGCTGTTAATCAGTGCATCAAAGTCAAGAGTGTGATTTTCCGCATCATAATAAGCGTATTCACGAACTTCCAGACCTGCAGAGTTAAAGACGCTCTTATGGTTCGGCCAGCTTGGGTTGCTCACCCACACTCGCTTAACGCTGGTATTTTTTGCCAGGAAATCGGCAGCTACGCGTAGTGCGCCAGTGCCCCCCGGAGTCTGTGCCATGCGAGCACGTTTGTCATTGATCAGGGCGCTACCTTTACCAAACAGCAGTTCCTGAGTGCAGCGACCAAATTCAGGGATGCCGTCAATGCCGAGGTAATTTTTGGTGGTTTCATTTTCGAGCAGATACTGTTCAGCCTTTTTCACGCTGGTCAGTACCGGGGTTTTGCCCGTCTCATCTTTATAGACACCAATCCCGAGGTTAATTTTGCCGGGACGTTCATCGGCACGAAACAGATCGGCCAGGCCCAGAATCGGGTCGGCAGGAGCGGCGGTAATGTTCTCAAACATGACGAGGTTCCATTATGGTTACAGAAGGGAAGTCCGCTATCAGGGTAACGGGAGATTTACAAAATTCCAACTATTACTGATGAAAACGCAGGCTGTTTTTGCAAGACGTGAGATTGCTCTGGAAGGTATAAAAAAAACAGGACCAAAGTCCTGTTTTTTCGGCATTTAACAAAGAGGTGTGCTATTAGAACTGGTAAACGATACCCACAGCAACGGTGTCGTCTGAACCTACGCCCAGTTTGTTATCAGAATCGATCTGGTTGATGATGTAGTCAACATAGGTGGACATGTTTTTGTTGAAGTAGTAGGTTGCGCCCACTTCAAAGTAGTTCACCAGATCAACATCACCGATACCTTCTACGTCTTTCGCTTTAGATTTGGTGTAAGCGATGGACGGACGCAGACCGAAATCGAACTGGTATTGCGCAACTAACAGAACGTCTTGCGTTTTGTTGGCGAAGCCGCTGGTGTTTGTAAATTTATTAGTGATCGGCGTAGCGTTACGGGTTTCACCGTAGTTCGCTGCCAGGTAGATGTTGTTCGCGTCGTACTTCAGACCAGTAGCCCACTGTTCAGCTTTTTTACCGTTGCCAAGAGGTTGAGCTTCTTGCAGGTTGGTACGGTCAGCTGCACCATAAGCACCAACGATACCAAAGCCTTCGTATTCGTAGCTGATAGAACCGCCAACACCGTCGCCGTTAGAACGGCGTGCAGTGTCACGCTCGTTTTTACCCAGGTACTGAACAGCGAAGTTCAGGCCATCAACCAGACCAAAGAAGTTGGAGTTACGATAGGTAGCAACGCCGCCAACACGACCAACGAAGAAGTCATCGCTGTATGCAGTATCACCACCAAATTCTGGCAGCATATCGGTGTAACCCAGTGCATCATAAACCACACCGTAGTTACGGCCGTAATCGAAAGAACCAACGTCAGCGTATTTAAGACCCGCGAATGCCAGACGCGTTTTGTTACCAGTTTGAGCGTCAGCGCCTTCAGAGTTGTTACCTTGGAAGTTATATTCCCACTGACCATAACCGGTCAGATCGGAATTGATTTGAGTTTCCCCTTTAAAACCAAGACGGGCATAGGTCATGTCGCCATTGCCACCGTAACTGTTTTCACCGTTACCCTTGGAAAAATAATGCAGACCAACAGCTTTACCGTACAGATCTACTTTGTTGCCATCTTTGTTATAGATTTCTGCAGCGTTTGCAGTACCTGCTACTAACAGAGCAGGGACGATCACTGCCAGAATATTGCGCTTCATCATTATTTATTACCCTCATGGTTTTTTTTATGACACCTGCCACTGCCGTCAATAAGTTCTGTCAATAAAAATTTACGGAACTATTGATGAGAGTTTGGTGTCTTTATGTGTCTGCAGGCATCTTTCCATTCAAACTAACGTTTCGCTACCGTGAAAGTGCTGCAAAGATAAAGATTTAGTTTCAAAAAGAAAAAATATGTAACCAAAAGTAAAAATTAAGGAACTTTGTGAACACCGTCATATTTCCATAGAAACGTGATGATATTTACAGCAATTTTTATCTATTTATATGATTTACTTATATTTAAATTAACTAAGCGGAAATTTTGTTTCTGATGGAAACTTTATCGACCTGGCACAAAATCCTCTTTCAGACATCCAGAATGCCAAAAAATAGTATGAAAATTGTGCTATCAGCTAAGAAAAAACTAATCCGCAATAAGAATACGGGTTATTTTTTGTGCGTAAATGTTGCAATGTAATATTCCGTAACAGGATGATCGTTATGGCGGGGTTGCAAATAGATTGCTTGACTTAACAAACAGATAACTTGACAGAAAGGATAAAAAAGAGCCAGCAGGCGCTGGCTCTTTGAGGAAGAAAATCAGAAGCTGGCGTTGCGCGGAGTACGTGGGAACGGAATCACATCACGCACGTTTTGCACGCCAGTTACGTAAGCAATCAGGCGTTCAAAACCAAGACCGAAACCTGAATGCGGAACAGTACCGTAGCGACGCAGATCGCGATACCACCAGTAATCTTCTTTATTCAGGCCCATTTCCAGCATACGCTCGTCCAGAACGTCCAGACGTTCTTCACGCTGGGAGCCTCCAATGATCTCACCGATGCCCGGAGCCAGAACGTCCATAGCCGCAACGGTTTTACCGTCTTCGTTGAGGCGCATATAGAACGCTTTAATATCTTTCGGATAGTTTTTAACCACTACCGGTGCTTTAAAGTGTTCTTCCGCCAGATAACGCTCATGCTCAGAAGAGAGATCGACGCCCCAGTAAACCGGGTTTTCAAACTTCCTGCCGCAGTTTTCGAGAATGGTCACTGCGTCGGTGTAATCCACCTGCGCGAAATCGGCCTCAATGAAGCGTTCCAGACGTGAAACGGCATCTTTATCTACGCGTTCAGCGAAGAATTTCATGTCGTCTGCGCGTTCTTCGAGAACCGCTTTGAAGACATATTTCAGCATGGCTTCAGCCAGACCCGCGATATCGTTCAGGTTAGCAAACGCCACTTCCGGCTCCAGCATCCAGAATTCCGCCAGGTGACGGCTGGTGTTGGAGTTTTCAGCACGGAAAGTCGGGCCGAAGGTATAAATTTTGGATAATGCGCAAGCGTAGGTTTCGCCGTTCAACTGGCCAGATACGGTCAGGAAAGACTCTTTACCAAAGAAGTCTTTGTCGAAATCCACTTTGCCCTGATCGTTACGCGGCAGGTTTTCCAGATCCAGCGTAGAAACGCGGAACATTTCGCCTGCACCTTCGGTATCAGATGCGGTAATCAGTGGCGTTGAAACCCAGAAGAATCCCTGCTCGTTAAAGAAGCGATGCAGCGCCTGCGCCAGCGTATGGCGAACGCGCGCGACGGCACCAATCAGGTTTGTGCGCGGACGCAGGTGAGCGACTTCACGCAGATACTCAATGCTGTGGCGTTTTGCCGCCATCGGGTAAGTGTCTGGATCTTCAACCCAACCAGCAACTTCAACTTTGCTGGCCTGAATTTCAAATTGTTGCCCCTGGCCCGGCGACGCCACGACTTTACCCGTCACAATGACCGAGCAGCCGGTGGTCAGACGCAGGACGTCTTCATTGTAATTGGGCAGAGAATTATTGATGACAGCCTGTACAGGATCAAAGCAGGAACCGTCATAAACGGCGAGGAAGGAGATGCCAGCTTTTGAATCTCGGCGGGTACGTACCCATCCGCGTACGGTGACTTCGCTGTCAACGGCTACGCGGCCCTGGAGTACGTCGGCTACAGGCACAACGCTCATAATATTCTCTCTGTTAATAGTCGGAAAAAATAAACACTTGTCCACCCGTAAATGGGGGGATACCTATGTTACCTGGCATCTGCAATCAGACAAGCAGAATTCGCAAATGCAGCGAAAGATTTCGGAATTAAAGGTAAAAAAAGGGAGCCGATTAGCTCCCTGATGATATTAACTGGCTTTTTTAATATGCGGAAGGTCGAACGCTTTGCGCAGCGCCCGAACAAACGCTTTATCATGGCAGATAGTTTTGCCAGGGCTGTCAGAAAGTTTCGCCACCGGTTTACCGTTACACTCTACCAACTTAATCACAATATTCAGGGGTTTTACCTGGGGGATATCGCAGGTCAGGCGAGTCCCAATACCAAAACTTAATTGCACGCGGGAAGAGAAGTGGCGGTATAGCTCAACCGCTTTGCGTAAATCCAGATTGTCAGAGAAAACCAGCGTTTTACTCTGTGGATCAATTCCCAGCTTTTTATAATGTGCAATGGCTTTTTCACCCCATTCAACCGGGTCGCCAGAGTCATGACGCAGGCCCTGATACCGACTGGCGAACTCGACACCGAAATCACGCAGGAAAGCATCCATAGTGATGCAGTCGGTTAATGCAATGCCAAGTTGGTCGGGATATTCTTCCAGCCAGGCAGCAAGTGCAGCTCGCTGGCTGTTGGCTAGGTCCGGGCTGATTTGCTGATGTGCCTGGAACCATTCGTGCGCCTGTGTTCCCATCGGCGTGAGGGAAAGCCGACGCGCCAGATCGTAGTTGCTGGTGCCCACGAACCAGGATTCCTGTTGCAGACGCTTAACGATGGTTTCTTGTACTTCGCGAGAAAAACGGCGACGGGTGCCAAAATCCATCAGATGGAAGCGCGACATATCAAGACCGGCGGTTAACGCCGAGAAGTCGACTAATTTGCTTTCCAGCGTGTCGAGGGCTTGCGCAACGTCGGCCTGCGGTGAGCGATAGCGATGTACCATTTCACTGATAACCGCCAGCAAAGGAACTTCCCAGAGGATGACTTCACGCCACGGACCGCTTAAGCGAATATCCAGCTTGCCATTATCGTTGGACACGGTGACTTGTTCCGGGTTAAAGCGGAATTCGCGTAACCAGTTAAGATAGTCGGCCTTAAAGAAAGGCAGGGCAGAGAGCCACTGATATTCATCATCCTGCAGGCGCAGGTGCTGCATCGCCTGAATCTGTTCACGAATAGCATCGGCATAAATACCCAGCAGATCGTCACCTCGGCAACGAAACTCCGCCGCGACATGCACATCGTAATAGTGATGAAACACGGCTTGCTGCATATGCAACTTATAAGCATCTGTATCCAGCAACGAGTGCAGAACAGGAGAAGCGAATTGTGTCATAGGTGCGCAGTAGCATCCTCGTACAGGAGCGTTTAGTACAATAAACATCTTCAGGAACTGCTGGAGTATACCTTGTTTCGCAATTTATTGAACCCCGATCACACCATATGCCACCTTTCTGGTCGATGGCATTACGCGGTGTATGTTATAAAAATGTAGCAATAAAGGCGTTTGTACCTGAAAAGATGAAGATTCTGCATAGCGCGATTTACGCAACAGGAATAGACTGAACACCAGACTCTATAAAAGATGCTAAAGGTTATTTATGACTCAACAGCCACAAGCCAAATACCGTCACGATTATCGTGCGCCGGATTACCAGATTACTGATATTGACTTGACCTTTGACCTCGACGCGCAAAAGACGGTCGTTACCGCGGTCAGCCAGGCTGTCCGTCATGGTGCATCAGATGCTCCGCTTCGTCTCAACGGCGAAGACCTCAAACTGGTTTCTGTTCATATTAATGATGAGCCGTGGACCGCCTGGAAAGAAGAAGAGGGCGCACTGGTCATCAGTAATTTGCCGGAGCATTTTACGCTTAAGATCGTTAATGAAATAAGCCCGGCGGCGAATACCGCGCTGGAAGGGCTTTATCAGTCAGGCGATGCGCTTTGCACCCAGTGTGAAGCCGAAGGTTTCCGCCATATTACGTATTATCTCGACCGCCCGGACGTGCTGGCGCGTTTTACCACCAAAATTATTGCCGATAAAACCAAATATCCCTTCCTGCTTTCCAACGGTAACCGCGTTGCGCAAGGTGAACTGGAAAACGGACGCCATTGGGTACAGTGGCAGGACCCGTTCCCGAAACCGTGCTACCTGTTTGCGCTGGTGGCAGGCGACTTTGATGTACTGCGCGACACCTTTACCACGCGTTCTGGTCGCGAAGTGGCGCTGGAGCTGTACGTCGATCGCGGCAACCTTGATCGCGCGCCGTGGGCGATGACCTCGCTGAAAAACTCAATGAAATGGGATGAAGAACGCTTCGGCCTGGAGTATGACCTCGACATCTATATGATCGTCGCGGTGGATTTCTTCAATATGGGCGCAATGGAGAATAAGGGTTTGAATATCTTTAACTCCAAATATGTGCTGGCCCGCACCGACACCGCCACTGACAAAGATTACCTCGATATTGAACGCGTTATCGGCCATGAATATTTCCATAACTGGACCGGTAACCGAGTCACCTGCCGCGACTGGTTCCAGCTCAGCCTGAAAGAAGGTTTAACCGTCTTCCGCGATCAGGAATTCAGCTCTGACCTTGGTTCCCGTGCAGTTAACCGCATCAATAATGTGCGCACCATGCGCGGATTGCAGTTTGCGGAAGACGCCAGCCCGATGGCGCACCCGATCCGCCCGGACATGGTCATTGAGATGAACAACTTCTATACCCTGACCGTTTACGAGAAGGGCGCGGAAGTGATCCGTATGATCCACACCCTGCTGGGCGAAGAAAACTTCCAGAAAGGGATGCAACTCTATTTCGAGCGCCATGATGGCAGCGCGGCAACCTGCGACGACTTTGTGCAGGCGATGGAAGATGCGTCGAATGTCGATCTCTCCCATTTCCGCCGTTGGTACAGCCAGTCCGGCACGCCGATTGTGACCGTCAAAGACGACTACAATCCGGAAACCGAGCAGTACACCCTGACCATCAGCCAGCGCACGCCAGCCACGCCGGATCAGGCAGAAAAACAGCCGCTGCATATTCCGTTTGCCATCGAATTGTATGACAACGAAGGCAAAGTGATCTCGTTGCAGAAAGGCGGTCATCCGGTGAATTCCGTGCTGAACGTCACCCAGGCGGAACAGACCTTTGTTTTTGATAATGTCTACTTCCAGCCGGTGCCTGCGCTGCTGTGCGAATTCTCTGCGCCAGTGAAACTGGAATATAAGTGGAGCGATCAGCAACTGACCTTCCTGATGCGTCATGCGCGTAATGATTTCTCCCGCTGGGATGCGGCACAAAGCCTGCTGGCAACCTACATCAAGCTGAACGTCGCCCGACATCAGCAAGGGCAGCCGCTGTCTCTGCCGGTACATGTGGCTGACGCTTTCCGCGCAGTGCTGCTCGATGAGAAGATTGATCCGGCGCTGGCGGCAGAAATCCTGACGCTGCCTTCTGTCAATGAAATGGCTGAACTGTTCGATATCATCGACCCGATTGCTATTGCCGAAGTACGCGAAGCACTCACTCGTACTCTGGCGACTGAACTGGCGGATGAGCTGCTGGCTATTTACAACGCGAATTACCAGAGCGAGTACCGTGTTGAGCATGAAGATATTGCGAAACGCACTCTGCGTAATGCCTGCCTGCGCTTCCTTGCTTTTGGTGAAACGCATCTGGCTGACGTGCTGGTGAGCAAGCAGTTCCACGAAGCGAACAATATGACCGATGCGCTGGCGGCGCTTTCTGCGGCGGTTGCCGCACAGCTGCCATGCCGTGATGCGCTGATGCAGGAATACGACGATAAGTGGCATCAGGACGGTCTGGTGATGGATAAATGGTTTATCCTGCAAGCCACCAGCCCGGCGGCGAATGTGCTGGAGACGGTGCGCGGTCTGTTGCAGCATCGCTCATTTACCATGAGCAACCCGAACCGTATTCGTTCGTTGATTGGCGCGTTTGCGGGCAGCAATCCGGCAGCGTTCCATGCCGAAGATGGGAGCGGTTACCAGTTCCTGGTGGAAATGCTTACCGACCTCAACAGCCGTAACCCGCAGGTGGCTTCACGTCTGATTGAACCGCTGATTCGCCTGAAACGTTATGATGCCAAACGTCAGGAGAAAATGCGCGCGGCGCTGGAACAGTTGAAAGGGCTGGAAAATCTCTCTGGCGATCTGTACGAGAAGATCACCAAAGCACTGGCTTGATAAATAACCGAATGGCGGCAATAGCGCCGCCATTCGGGGAATTTACCCCTGTTTTCTCAGGCGAATTTCAGATTCACCACGCTGCATCACCCTTTGCAACACTTCCGATTCCAGCTCCGCTAATCGCACCGACCCTAATCGACGCGGAGGGGGGATATCCACTGTCAAATCCAGACCAATTTTTCCCTCTTCAATTAATAACACCCGGTCAGCCATTGCTACCGCTTCGCTCACATCATGCGTCACCAACAGTACGGTAAAGCCGTGCTCCTGCCAAAGTGACACAATCAAATCCTGCATCTCGAGTCGCGTTAAGGCGTCCAGTGCCCCGAGCGGTTCATCAAGCAACAATAAACCCGGTCGATGAATCAACGCTCTTGCCAGCACCACTCGCTGTTTCTGCCCGCCTGAAAGTGCGGCAGGCCATTCCCCGGCGCGATTCTCCAGTCCTACCGCAGCCAACGCCCGACGCGCGGCATCGCGCCACTGGCCTTTAAGGCCTAACCCAACGTTATCAATCACCGATTTCCACGGTAGCAGACGCGCATCCTGAAACATCATTCGCGTGTCTTCCTGAATTTCAGCCAGCGGTGTGGTGCCTGCCAACACATCGCCTGCGGTTGGCGTTTCCAGCCCGGCCAGCAGGCGCAGCAGGGTACTTTTGCCACCACCGCCACAAACTGACCTGTCGGAATATGTAAATCCAGTTGGTTCAGGACGATATTTTCCGCGTAATGTTTGCTTACTGCATTGAGCAACAATGGTGTGCCCTGGTTCAGACGAGCAGTATTCATACCGTGGCCTCCTTCAAATGATAAGCCGGGTTCCAGCGCAACCAGAGGCGCTCTAACAGCTGCGCGCTGACGTCAGCAAGTTTGCCGAGCAGGGCGTAAAGAATAATAGCGACTACCACCACGTCCGTTTGCAAAAACTCTCGCGCATTCATCGCCAGATAACCAATGCCGGAATTGGCAGAAATGGTTTCGGCAACAATCAGCGTCAGCCACATCAGGCCCAACGCAAAACGCACGCCGACCATAATTGAGGGCAGGGCACCAGGCAGGATCACATGGATAAACAGCGGTATGCCGGATAACCCATAGCTACGCGCCATCTCCACCAGCCCGCGATCGATATTACGGATGCCATGCCAGGTGTTGATATAAATGGGAAACAGCGTACCGAGCGCCACCAGAAAGATTTTTGCGGATTCATCAATGCCAAACCACAAAATCACCAGCGGGATCAGCGCCAGATGCGGCACGTTGCGCAACATCTGAATTGAGGTATCCAGCAGCCGTTCTCCCCAGCGAGATAGCCCGCTAATCAGTCCCAAAATCAACCCCAGCGATCCGCCAATTGAAAAGCCAATCAGCGCCCGCTAGGAACTGATCGCCAGATGCTGCCACAGTTCGCCGCTGGCGGAGAGCGTCCAGAACGCCGTCACCACCCCTTCCGGTGAGGGCAAAATACGCGTCGACAGCCAGCCAACTGAGGAGGCCAGTTGCCACACCGCCACGATGCCCACCGGTAAAAACTAGGGGGCAACGCGCAATAACCACTTCTTCACTGGCGTTGCCATTATTTCTTCCTTAGCTTTGCGCGACTTTACGGGGGATAAAATCATTCGCCACCGCTTCGCCTTGCGGATTCAGCGGCTGCGGCTGGGGAATTTCCGGAATGGCGACATCCAGATGTGGGAACAGCAACTCGCCGACCCGATACGCTTCTTCCAGATGCGGATAGCCCGAAAGCACAAAGCTGTCGATGCCAAGCGCGGCGTATTCGTTGATTCGCGCAGCGACCGTAGGACCATCGCCCACCAGCGCCGTTCCGGCACCGCCGCGCACTAAGCCAACGCCCGCCCATAAATTGGGGCTGATCTCCAGATTGTCGCGCTTGCCGTTATGTAACGCCGCCATTCGCTGTTGTCCTACGGAATCCGTCCGGGCGAATGCGGCCTGTGCTTTGGCGATAGTTTCATCATCAAGATGCGAGATTAACCGCTCGGCGGCCTGCCACGCTTCGTCGTTAGTTTCACGAACAATCACATGCAGACGAATACCGAAACGAATTTTGCGTCCATGCGCGGCAGCTTTCGCCCGCACTTGTTCGATCTTCTCTTTTACTAGTTCTGGCGGTTCGCCCCAGGTGAGGTAGAGATCAACTTGTTCTGCCGCCAGCTCCTGGGCGACGTCTGACGATCCGCCAAAGTAAAGCGGAGGATAAGGCTGTTGAATCGGCGGGAAGAGCAGTTTTGCTCCGCGCACATGAATATGTTTACCGTTGAAATTGACGGTTTCCCCCAGCAATAAGCGCCGCCAGACCTAGGTAAATTCCGCCGAGGCTTCGTAGCGCTCGCTATGATCAAGGAACACGCCGTCGCCTGCCAGCTCTTGTGGATCGCTGCCTGTGACCAGATTAAACAACGCACGACCATTTGAGAGACGGTCAAGCGTGGCGGCCTGGCGAGCGGCAACGGTAGGTGAGGTTACGCTGGGGCGCAGGGCGACAAGAAACTTCAGCCGCTGCGTCACCGGGATCATCGACGCCGCCACCAGCCACGCATCTTCACACGATCGCCCCGTTGGGATCAGCACACCGGTATAGCCCAGACGATCCGCCGCTTGCGCAATTTGTTGCAGATAACCGTGATCAACCGGGCGTGAACCTTCTTCCGTTCCCAGATAGTGCCCGTCACCGTGGGTCGGTAAAAACCAGAACATATTCAGACTCATAATTGTTTTCCTTCCAGTTGAGTGGGCTGCCAGATGCGCTGGCGAATATCGACTTTTTTCGGCACCAGACGATTTTCATAAAACAGATCTGCCGTTTGCTGCTGTAAGGCGGCAACCTCGGCGTTAACCGGTTTGATGGTGGTAGGAGGGCGATGATCTAAGTAAGAGGCAATCACCGGTGCCGGTAAGCCCATCGTTTTTGCCAGTAAAGCGATGCTTTGCTCGCGCTGGCTGCGGGTTAACGCATCGGCCTCACTAAAGGTTGCCAGTACGCCCTGAATAAAAGCGCCGTTTTTTTCTGCATAGGGACGAGCTGCCAGATAAAACGATCCAGTTTGATTGAGATCGGTGCCGTCTTTCAGCACCCGCATGCCGCCCTGTAATAATGCAGCAGAGTAGTAGGGATCCCAGATAGCCCAGGCGTCAACGTTACCTTGCTGGAACGCGGCGCGGGCATCAGCGGGCGTCAGGTAAGTGGGTTGGATATCGGTAAACTTAAGTCCGGCCTGACGCAGTGCACGCAGTAAAAGGTTGTGTGAACTGGAACCTTTCTGAAAGGCAACTTTGTGACCTTTAAGATCGGCTACGGTTTTGATCGGGCTGTTTTCTGCCACCAGAATCACTTCGGCTTTGGGCTTCGGTGGCTCGACGCCCACATATACCAAATCAGCCCCGGCAGCCTGGGCAAAGATTGGCGGAATATCCCCGGTACTGCCGAGATCAATACTGCCAACGTTTAAGGCTTCCAACATTTGCGGACCCGCGGGGAACTCCACCCAGGAGATTTTTGATTGCGGATAGCGTTTTTCCAGTAACTGGTGGCTTTTTGCCAGTACCATACCAATACTGCCTTTCTGATAGCCTATACATAACGCTTCAGGCGAGGATTCTGCAGCAACCGCAATCGTAGAGACGCTAAGCAATCCCACCAGCGCCAGTTTAATGATGTTACGCATGGGCATTACCTCGCAGAGACAGAAGGTCAGGAACCTGAACATCGCGGCGGTGCAATGCCTGCCAGAAAGTTTCTAGCGCGGTATCAAGACGGGTTTGCAGATTTGGCGTGAACTGGGGTCTGTGATGGTAATCAATTACTTGTGAGTCATCGGCAAACACGCCGTGCAGGATCTCCTGAGCTTTCAGTGCGCTTAAAACTGGTTTAAGGGCATAATCGACCGCCAGCAGATGGGCCACGGTACCGCCCGTCGCCAGCGGTAGCACCACTTTGCCTTGCAAAGCGCGCTCTGGCAGCAGGTCGAGCAGGGTTTTCAGCGCGCCGGAATAGGCGGCTTTATACACAGGTGTAGCGACTATCAGTCCATCAGCCTGTTGCAGCTGTTCGGTGAAGGTCTTGAGTGCCGGACTATCGAAACGAGCATAAAGCAGATCTTCCGGGACGAAGTTTTGCAGATTCCAGTGATAAACCTCTACATCCAGGCCATTTAGTTTTTCCCGCGCATATTCCAGCAAGGAGCTGGAGCGAGAAGGAAAGCGAGGACTACCCGCCAGGGTGATGACACGCATACTCTCTCCTTATAACCAATTGTTCTTTTTTTGTTAACATTGATAACAATTCGGTCAGTCTGTCGGAGAGACAAGAAAATGCCAAATATAAATTTTGTGTATCTTTTTCTGAAAATAAACTAAAGAAAGGGCTTTATATATCACGCATATTTATTTGTTGGATAGTCATTAGATGTTGAATCAATGAATTACTCGTTCAGTTAATATTTAAATATTCATGAAATCTATAAATTAAAGATTTGGGTAATGCTGCCAACTTACTGATTTAGTGTATGATGGTGATTTTAAGGTGCTTGCGTGGCTTCCATTTCCATCAGATGTCCTTCCTGCTCCGCTACTGAAGGCGTGGTGCGTAACGGCAAAAGCACTGCCGGACATCAGCGCTATCTCTGCTCTCATTGCCGTAAAACATGGCAACTACAGTTCACTTACACCGCCTCTCAGCCCGGTACGCACCAGAAA
>NZ_MIIV01000529.1:0-17253 GCF_001743015.1 Shigella sp. FC1567 | reverse complement strand
TGGCTGTTTTACGCGTATGACAGGATACGGAGGACGGTTGTGGCGCACGTCTTCGGTGAACGCACTCTGGCCACACTGGAGCGTCTTCTGAGCCTGCTGTCGGCCTTTGAGGTCGTGGTATGGATGACGGATGGCTGGCCGCTGTATGAATCACGCCTGAAGGGAAAGCTGCACGTTATCAGCAAGCGTTACACTCAGCGCATTGAGCGACATAATCTGAATCTGAGACAACATCTGGCAAGGCTGGGATGGAAGTCACTGTCGTTCTCAAAATCGGTGGAGCTGCATGACAAGGTCATCGGGCATTATCTGAACATAAAACACTATCAGTAAGTTGGAGTCATTACCGAATAGTCGTATAAAAAAGGGTGTTATGGAGCGTGTAAAACAACATCTTCACCTTAATGGCGATACAGTTGGCTGAGAGCCAGCAGGGGGCAAATCACCTGCAAATAAACACGGCACATGCTGGCGCGCATATCGCGGATGCGTTCGAGGACAGAAGAACCGACAGGCGGATTCTTCAGCCGCTCATCGTCCATCACAAAACCTTAGACCAGGTATTCCTGAAGCCGATTGAATATTGAGCAGTAGAAAATATCTGGATTGACAGTATTACAAGGGGTTGGAGAACGTCAGAAGAGGCATTTTGGCGGAAGATCACAGGAGTCGAACCTGTCCGGGACCGCTGGCGGCCCCAACTGGATTTGAAGTCCAGCCGCCTCACCGGAGACGACGATCTTCCGCGCCTCGATTGCTACATGGAGGCGGGGCGCATTATAGCTACTTCCTTGAGTTTCTACATCCCCCAGATCAGTTTTTTCCGCCTAATACACGCAGCGTATTATCACGAAAGCATTATAGTTCATATAAAACTCATATTTTACAATGACATATGAGCGGAATTAACGCTACCACGATCACATAAAACAAGAATCATAAATTAATAACCAGATATCGGAATATTCGCTCTCACAGGGATGGTTTACAAAATGCGTTATCGGTCTCAGCACCCCTATAGCATCAAGGAAAAGCAGATGAAGAGTGAAGTGTTGTCCGTTAAAGAGAAAATTGGTTATGGCATGGGAGACGCCGCCAGCCACATTATTTTCGATAACGTAATGTTATATATGATGTTCTTTTATACCGATATTTTTGGCATTCCTGCCGGTTTTGTCGGAACCATGTTTTTGGTCGCTCGTGCACTGGATGCGATTTCCGATCCTTGCATGGGGTTGTTGGCCGATCGAACGCGCTCTCGCTGGGGTAAATTTCGTCCGTGGGTACTGTTTGGCGCACTGCCATTCGGGATCGTCTGTGTACTGGCCTATAGCACGCCAGATCTCAGTATGAACGGCAAAATGATCTATGCAGCAATTACTTACACCCTACTTACCTTACTTTATACCGTCGTCAATATCCCTTACTGCGCATTGGGTGGTGTAATCACCAATGACCCGACTCAGCGTATCTCGCTGCAATCCTGGCGTTTTGTGCTGGCGACCGCGGGAGGCATGCTTTCTACTGTTCTGATGATGCCACTGGTTAATTTAATTGGCGGTGATAATAAACCACTCGGTTTCCAGGGCGGTATCGCGGTCCTTTCCGTGGTGGCATTCATGATGCTGGCATTTTGTTTCTTCACCACTAAAGAACGCGTTGAAGCACCACCTACAACAACGTCTATGCGGGAAGATTTACGTGATATCTGGCAAAACGACCAGTGGCGGATTGTCGGTTTACTAACCATTTTCAATATCCTGGCGGTGTGCGTACTCGGTGGGGCGATGATGTATTACGTCACATGGATTTTGGGCACGCCGGAAGTGTTTGTCGCTTTTCTCACCACTTATTGCGTGGGTAACCTGATTGGTTCCGCACTGGCAAAACCTCTGACCGACTGGAAATGTAAAGTCACTATCTTCTGGTGGACGAACGCCCTGCTGGCAGTGATTAGCCTCGCGATGTTCTTTGTTCCCATGCAGGCCAGCATCACTATGTTTGTCTTCATCTTCGTGATTGGTGTGTTGCATCAACTGGTGACACCTATCCAGTGGGTAATGATGTCCGATACCGTCGACTACGGCGAGTGGTGCAATGGTAAACGCCTGACCGGGATCAGTTTTGCTGGCACGCTGTTTGTGCTCAAACTGGGGTTGGCCTTCGGCGGCGCTCTTATCGGCTGGATGCTGGCTTATGGCGGATATGATGCGGCAGAAAAAGCGCAGAACAGCGCCACGATTAGCATCATTATTGCGCTATTCACGATTGTTCCGGCGATCTGTTATTTGCTGAGCGCGATTATCGCTAAACGCTACTACTCACTCACGACGCACAATCTGAAAACCGTTATGGAACAGCTGGCTCAGGGTAAACGCCGTTGCCAGCAACAATTCACCTCTCAAGAAGTGCAGAACTAAGGAACGGCAATGAAAATTAGCGATGGAAACTGGTTGATTCAACCTGGCCTCAATTTGATTCACCCGCTTCAGGTGTTCGAGGTTGAACAGCAGGATAATGAAATGGTGGTCTATGCTGCCCCCCGTGATGTGCGTGAACGTACCTGGCAGCTTGATACGCCTTTATTTACGCTGCGCTTTTTCTCCCCACAGGAAGGTATTGTCGGTGTGCGGATTGAGCATTTTCAGGGAGCGCTGAATAACGGTCCTCATTATCCGCTCAATATTTTGCAGGACGTGAAGGTCACAATCGAAAACACAGAACGTTATGCTGAGTTTAAAAGTGGCAACTTAAGCGCGCGTGTCAGCAAAGGTGAGTTCTGGTCACTCGATTTTCTGCGCAACGGTGAACGTATTACCGGTCAGGACACGAATAATCAACGAAATTATATGTTTGAGCGGCTTGATCTTGGCGTTGGCGAAACAGTTTATGGTCTGGGAGAGCGTTTTACTGCCCTGGTGCGCAATGGTCAGACGGTAGAGACCTGGAACCGGGACGGCGGCACAAGTACTGAACAGGCGTATAAAAATATCCCGTTCTATATGACTAACCGTGGCTATGGGGTGCTGGTCAATCACCCCCAGAGTGTCTCTTTTGAAGTGGGATCGGAGAAAGTCTCCAAAGTGCAGTTCAGCGTTGAGAGCGAATATCTCGAATACTTTGTTATCGACGGTCCGACGCCGAAAGCGGTACTTGATCGTTATACCCGTTTTACTGGTCGTCCGGCGCTGCCGCCCGCATGGTCCTTCGGCCTGTGGCTAACCACTTCATTTACCACCAACTACGACGAAGCGACGGTAAACAGCTTTATCGATGGTATGGCGGAACGCAATCTGCCGCTGCATGTTTTCCACTTTGACTGTTTCTGGATGAAAGCCTTCCAGTGGTGCGATTTTGAGTGGGACCCGCTGACTTTCCCGGACCCGGAAGGGATGATCCGCCGCCTGAAAGCGAAAGGGCTGAAAATCTGCGTCTGGATTAACCCCTATATCGGTCAAAAATCCCCCGTCTTTAAAGAGTTACAAGAGAAAGGCTATTTACTCAAACGCCCGGACGGTTCGCTATGGCAGTGGGATAAATGGCAGCCAGGTCTGGCGATTTATGACTTTACCAATCCGGATGCCTGCAAATGGTACGCCGACAAACTGAAAGGTCTGGTCGCGATGGGCGTTGATTGCTTTAAGACCGACTTTGGCGAACGTATCCCAACTGATGTTCAGTGGTTTGACGGTTCCGATCCGCAGAAAATGCATAACCATTATGCGCACATCTACAACGAACTGGTGTGGAACGTGCTCAAGGACACCGTTGGTGAGGAAGAAGCTGTCTTGTTTGCCCGCTCGGCCTCCGTCGGTGCGCAGAAATTCCCGGTACACTGGGGTGGCGATTGTTACGCTAACTACGAATCAATGGCGGAAAGCCTGCGCGGTGGTTTGTCTATTGGCCTTTCAGGTTTTGGCTTCTGGAGCCACTATATCGGCGGCTTTGAAAATACCGCTCCGGCGCACGTTTACAAATGCTGGTGCGCGTTTGGTTTGCTCTCCAGCCATAGCCGTTTACACGGTAGCAAATCTTATCGTGTGCCGTGGGCCTACGATGATGAGTCCTGTGATGTGGTGCGCTTCTTCACGCAACTGAAATGCCGCATGATGCCGTATCTGTATCGTGAAGCTGCGCGTGCAAACGCGCGGGGTACGCCGATGATGCGGGCCATGATGATGGAGTTCCCGGACGATCCGGCTTGTGATTACCTTGACCGTCAATACATGTTAGGCGACAACGTGATGGTTGCGCCGGTGTTCACTGAAGCGGGCGATGTGCAGTTCTACCTGCCGGAAGGTCGCTGGACACACCTGTGGCACAACGATGAGCTCGACGGTCGTTGCTGGCATAAACAGCAGCACAGCTTCCTGAGTCTGCCCATTTATGTGCGTGATAACACCCTACTGGCGCTGGGCAACAACGATCAACGTCCCGATTACGCGTGGCACGAAGGCACGGCATTCCACCTCTTTAATCTGCAAGACGGGCATGAAGCCGTCTGTGAAGTGCCCGCTGCTGACGGATCGGTGATCTTTACTTTAAAAGCAGCACGTACTGGCAACACGATTACTGTGACTGGTGCGGGCGAGGCGAAGAACTGGACACTGTGCCTGCGCAATGTTGTGAAAGTAAATGGTCTGCAAGACGGTTCGCAGGCTGAAAGTGAGCAGGGGCTGGTGGTGAAGCCTCAAGGGAATGCGCTGACAATTACGTTGTAATCTATTGATGGAATGCCGGGTACGTCTGAGTCGTACCCGGCGAGATTGATGTTTACTGCACCAGCTCTGCCGACGTAACTTCACCGCTGGAAACGATGCCAGCATTCATGGTTTGAGTCACTTGCTGCTTTGCGGCGTTCACGGCATGCAATTGCCCGCTAACCGTAGGTTTCAGCGGGGCATTGGCCTGAATATCTCCACTGGCGGTAAGCTGAATATTGCCGTCGCCAGTCAACGGTAATTCAGGCCATCCCCATTGTTGCAAAATATTCACCGGCACACCGCGTCCATTCAGGCTGATATGGGTCTGACGTTGTGGCGTTTGTGAAACACTGGCAGTGGCTTCCAGAATGCCTTTTTCAGTAAATGCACTCAGTTCGCTGATATTCACCGTGCTGCTGTTGGCGGTCAGCGCCAGCGACGGGCGACGAACATCAACACGATTGAATGTCGCGGCGGCGGCATTCAGATTCGCCGAGCCACTCCAGACGCCCCATTTATGATCGGTAACCAGCGTCAGGTTGGCACCGTAACCATCGAGCGTGGTGAGCTGCCACGGGAAGTCAGGGTCGATATCAATGATCAGATTGCGGCTGGCGCTAAATCTCTTCAGTTGCAGGCTGTTTAACCAACCGGGTGTCGTTTCCATCCACAACTGTTGCCAGTTTTTCGGCAAGGTATATTCCAGCCCGGCAATTGCCGCATCATCAAGGATCAACGTTTTCCCGTCACGCAGCCAGTTCCCTGACGTTCTGACCATACCCCCTTCCCAGCGGCTGGTGAACTGGCGCAGCGCTACGCCCTGCGGGGAAAATTCCGCGTTTATAATCGGGTCAAATAAATGCAGCGAACCATAAATGAACTCGCTAGCGTTCATCAACAGTTTGCCTTCTTGTGTCTGCCAGTCATCTTTACTGAAGGTCATGTTGCGCAAGCTGAGATCGAGGTCGGTCACCGCCCAGTCCGGACCTTGCAAATGAGCATCGATCACTTCCAGGCGACCAATCTGCAACGACGGGACAGAGCGTAATGGCGCAAAGAAGTCGGTTAGCGATTTTTCGCTTTGTAGACGTATATCCGCCATGCGCAGGTTTTCCACTTGCCAGCTGCCGTCGGCGTTACGCTGCGCGTTTCCGGTTAATGTCCCGCGGGCGATGTCGGCACCCAGGTTAGTCAGCGTAACGCGATCGTTATCAATACTGCCTTCAATCAGTACATTGGTGGCAGGAACATCATTGAGCGAAAGCGATCCGGCACTAAACTGAATCTGCGCCTTCGTACCCAGCACTTTACCGGCTTTTGGTGACCACGGAACTACGCCGCCATTTACCCGCTGCGCGCTCAGTTTCCATTCGCTATTCGGGCTATTAAACGCCATATCACGCAGTTGCAGACGATCGGCTTTGAACGGTAGCGGCGCGGTCTGGTCGGTGAGATTCAGCGTCCCGTTTTCCAGCAGGATGGTATCGACATGGCGTGGTTCGGTCAGTTGCCGACTGCTTAGCGCAATGTCGACACTTTTGGCCACCAGGGTCGCGGGCTGACCATCACGACCAAACGTGACATTCTCCAGCACGATATGAGATGGCGCGGAAAAACGGTGATCCATCGCCCCGAAGGCCAGATGATAGTCGCTATTCTCGGAAACCCATGCGCTGATATGTTCTGCTCCCCAGCGGGTTTGCAGAAGAAAATAGAGGCCAGCGATCACCACTAACAGAGCGATGAGAATGTAGAGAAGCAGCTTCCCAATAAATTTCATGGTCTTCCATTCCGTGAAATGCACATAAGAGAGTTATGCACGATTTACGCGCAATCCTCAAGGCGGGAATGGTGAAAGAGGTGAGACTGCGGCGGTAATTATCTTACCGCCGCCAGTGAATTACTGTTTTTCTGGTGGGAAAATCAGATTCAGCACGATGGCAGTAATACCGCCCGCGGCGATCCCGGAGGAGAGCAGGTTTTTCAGCCATTCAGGGGCAAACTGCAAAATCAGCGGCTGCTGAGACACGCCCAGACCAACCGCCAGCGACAGCGCGATAATCAGAATCGCCCGACGGTTCAGCGGCTCACGAGAAACGATACGCACACCGGAGGCGGCGATGGTGCCAAACATTACAAGCGTTGCGCCGCCCAGAACCGGTTCTGGAATGTGTTGTACAAAACCGCTCACTGCCGGGAACAGACCCAGCACGATCAACATCAGCGCGACGACAAAACCGACATAGCGGCTGGCAACACCAGTCAACTGGATCACTCCGTTGTTTTGCCCGAAGCAGGAGTTCGGGAAGGTGTTAAACACCGCCGAAACAAACGAGTTCAGGCCGTTTGCCAGCACGCCGCCTTTCAGGCGTTTCATGTACAGCGGACCGGACACTGGCTGTTCGGAAACGTCAGAGGTCGACGTGATATCGCCAATGGTTTCCAGCGAAGTGATCATAAAGACCAGCATCAGCGGCAGCAGCAGACTCCATTCAATGCCAAGACCGTAATAGAGCGGCGTTGGCACCATAATCAGTTCTTGCGTCATCGGTTCGTTGCTTTCTGGCAACATGCCCATAAACCACGCCAGCGCATATCCGGCCGCCATCGCAATCACCAGTGAGGCCACGCGTAAGTAAGGGTTACGTTGACGGTTAAGCAGGATAATTAAGGCTAAGACCACGCCTGCCAGCAGCAGATTTTTCGGTGCGCCGAAGGTGTTATCGCTCATGGCTGCGTAACCGCCGCCAATGGACGTTAACCCAACCTGAATTAGCGACAGGCCGATAATCATCACCACAACGCCAGAAACCAGCGGCGTAATAATGCGGCGCGCCAGATGCAGAACGCGGGAGATCACCATCTCGGTGCAACTTGCCAGCATCAACGTGCCGAACAAAGCCGCCATCATGGTAGGAACATCAGCACCACCGGTTTTCAGCGCGGTACCGCCCATAATCAGCGGGGCAACAAAGTTGAAGCTGGTGCCCTGAATAGACAACAGCCCGGAGCCAACCGGACCCCAGGTCTTAATTTGAATAATCGATGCCACACCGGAGGCAAACAGCGACATACTAATAATGTGTTGCGTGTCTTGTGCCGGTAAACCCAGCGCCTGGCAGATTAATAGCGCTGGCGTGATCACCGCAACGAACATCGCCAGCAGATGCTGACAGGCGGCAAACAGGGTTTGAGGAAGCGGCGGACGATCTTCAAGACGGTAAATCAGTTCGCTGTTTTGAGTCTGCGCAACCGGTTGCGCATTTTCTGACTCGAGGGTGGAAACAGACATCGAAAACAATCCCGTGGTAGCAAAGCGGGCATTTTAGCTGACCGAAAGAGAAAAGCAAACGTTTGCCACATCCTCATCTAAATATTTAAATGAGATAAATGCACTTTTTTATATAACTTTTGGTATTTTTCTGCTTAAAATCCATGCCATTTGTTCATTAACAGCTGAGAATTTGACCCAGGAAAGCATAACTCGATACCCGTCATAGTTCATGAAGTTGCCACTGCGCGATGAAGTATGACGAGTATGAAAGAGTGATGCGGATACAAAGGAGTAACTATGTTTCATCTCGATACTTTAGCAACGCTTGTTGCCGCAACGCTGACGTTGCTGCTCGGGCGTAAGTTGGTCCATTCCGTCTCCTTTTTGAAGAAATACACCATACCGGAACCTGTTGCGGGTGGTTTGTTGGTGGCGCTGGCGCTACTAGTACTGAAAAAAAGCATGGGCTGGGAAGTCAACTTTGATATGTCCCTGCGCGATCCGTTAATGCTGGCTTTCTTCGCCACCATTGGCCTGAACGCCAACATTGCCAGTTTGCGTGCCGGTGGGCGTGTGGTTGGCATCTTCTTGATTGTGGTTGTTGGTCTGTTGGTGATGCAAAATGCCATTGGCATTGGTATGGCTAGCCTGTTAGGGCTTGATCCGCTGATGGGGCTGTTGGCCGGTTCTATTACGCTTTCCGGCGGTCACGGTACGGGCGCTGCGTGGAGTAAATTGTTCATTGAACGTTATGGCTTCACCAATGCGACGGAAGTGGCGATGGCCTGTGCAACGTTCGGTCTGGTGCTGGGCGGCTTGATTGGCGGTCCGGTGGCGCGCTATCTGGTGAAACACTCCACCACGCCGAACGGTATTCCGGATGACCAGGAAGTCCCGACGGCGTTTGAAAAGCCGGATGTGGGACGCATGATCACCTCGTTGGTGCTGATTGAAACTATCGCGCTGATTGCTATCTGCCTGACGGTGGGGAAAATTGTTGCGCAACTTTTGGCTGGCACTGCTTTTGAACTGCCGACCTTCGTCTGTGTACTGTTTGTTGGCGTGATTCTGAGCAACGGTCTGTCAATAATGGGCTTTTACCGCGTCTTTGAGCGTGCGGTATCCGTGCTGGGTAACGTAAGCTTGTCGTTGTTCCTGGCGATGGCGTTGATGGGGCTGAAACTGTGGGAGCTGGCTTCGCTGGCGCTGCCGATGCTGGCGATTCTGGTGGTACAGACCATCTTCATGGCGTTGTATGCCATCTTCGTTACCTGGCGCATGATGGGCAAAAACTACGATGCGGCAGTGCTGGCTGCGGGTCACTGTGGTTTTGGCCTCGGTGCAACGCCAACGGCAATCGCCAACATGCAGGCGATCACTGAACGCTTTGGCCCGTCGCACATGGCGTTTTTGGTGGTGCCGATGGTCGGTGCGTTCTTTATCGATATCGTCAATGCGCTGGTAATTAAGTTGTATTTGATGTTGCCGATTTTTGCCGGTTAACCGATGAAGCGGCGGTCTTCTCACCGCCGCCTTTTACGCATTCGAGTAACGTTCTGTCTCCGGCATCCAGCGTTCTATCAAGGCTTTTGCCTGTTGTGGGTAACGTTCGTGAATATGTCGCGCCAGGCGCTGAACTTCCGGGATCATCGCCTGATCGCGCAGTAAATCCGCCACTTTAAATTCAGCATTACCCGTCTGACGCGTGCCTAACAATTCGCCAGGGCCGCGAATCTCCAGATCTTTTTGCGCAATCACAAAACCGTCGTTACTGTCGCGCAGCACTTGCAGGCGAATTTGCGCCGTTTTAGAAAGCGGCGTTTTGTAGAGCAGCACGCAGTGAGAAGCCACCGCGCCACGACCTACGCGCCCGCGCAGCTGGTGTAACTGCGCCAGACCCAGACGCTCAGGGTTTTCGATAATCATCAGGCTGGCGTTAGGCACATCAACACCGACTTCAATAACGGTAGTGGCAACCAGCAGATGTAGCTCACCTTGTTTAAACGACGCCATCACCGCCTGTTTCTCGGCTGGTTTCATCCGCCCGTGTACCAGGCCAACATTCAATTCTGGTAGCGCCAGTTTCAACTCTTCCCAGGTAGCTTCCGCCGCCTGCGCTTCCAGTAACTCTGACTCTTCAATCAACGTACAAACCCAGTACGCCTGACGACCTTCAGTTATGCAGGCATGGCGCACGCGGTCAATGATGTCGGTACGGCGGGTATCAGGAATAGCGACCGTAGTCACTGGCGTGCGGCCTGGCGGCAGCTCATCTATCACCGAGGTATCGAGATCGGCATACGCCGTCATTGCCAGCGTGCGGGGGATCGGCGTGGCGGTCATGATCAACTGATGCGGATGGAAGCCTTGCTGCTGGCCTTTCTCCCATAACGCCAGACGCTGATGCACGCCAAAGCGATGTTGTTCGTCGATAATCACCAGCGCCAGACCGTTAAACTGCACCTGTTCCTGGAAGATGGCGTGCGTACCAACAATCATCTGCACCTGACCGCTGGCGATGGCTTCCTGCTGAGACAGTCGCGCTTTGCCTTTCTGCTTACCGGCGAGCCAGCCCACTTCGATACCGAGCGGTTCAAACCAGTTGCGGAAGTTATTGGCGTGCTGTTCGGCGAGTAATTCGGTTGGTGCCATCAATGCCACCTGTTTGCCGTGGGCAATCGCACGCAGCGCGGCGAGGGCGGCGACCAGCGTTTTACCGGAACCTACATCGCCCTGTACCAGGCGCATCATCGGCACATCCAGCGCCATATCGCGCTCGATCTCCGCCACTACGCGTGCCTGTGCGCCCGTTGGCTTGAACGGTAAGGCTGCGAGGAGTTTATTTTTCAGCGCATCATTGGCGCTCAGCGGCTGGGCATGAAAACGCTGTGCTCCGGCACGTAAGGCTAACATGCTGAGGTTGTGCGCCAGCAGTTCTTCCAGAATCAGACGACGTTGCGCCGGATGCTGCCCGGTTTCCAGATCGCTAAGCTGTAGCGTCGGTGGCGGGCGGTGCAAAGTGCGCAACGCTTCCGGTAGCGTCATCATTCCTTGTGACAGTTCCGGCGGCAGGAGTTCTTCAATGGCGCAGGTGTCGAGCAGATCCAGCGCCTGGTCGGTTAATTTACGCAGCGTGGCCTGCTTTACGCCTTCCGTTGTTGGATAAACCGGCGTGAGCGTTTCCTGTAATTCTGGCGTGCTGAGATCGCCCTGCACGCGGTATTCCGGGTGGATCATCTCCGCACCATATTTACCGCGCTTTGCTTCGCCATAAGCCAGTACACGGCGGCCCGTCGCCAGGCTATTTTTCATTGCCGCGCTGAAATTGAAAAAGCGCATGGTGAGGATGCCGGAACCGTCGCTGATCTGGCAGGTCATCATCCGCCGACCGCCGAAGGAGATATTGCAGTTCAGCACTTCGCCTTCCACCGTGGCATAAACGCCCGGCAGTAGTTCTCCGATGGGGTAGAGATGGGTGCGATCTTCGTAGCGCAGGGGAAGGTGTAAGAGTAGATCCTGCACGGTATGCAGGTTGATTTTCGCCAGTTTGTTACTAAGTGCTGCGCCAACGCCCGTTAGGGAACTGAGTGGGACAGCATCTAACAGGCGACCTGTCATGGCACTTACCCTGCAGCCTGCATAGTAGCCCACCAGTCGGCATCAGCTTCGATCTCGCCTTGCTGATTGACGTGGGGATAAGGCAGGCCTTTGCGTTTTGCGACTTTCGCCAGCACCGGATAGCCGCCTTCAAACAACAGGCGTTGTTGCTCTGCTTCCGGCAACATGCTGTTTTCACGCAGGTACATGCCTGCATTTTGCCGCTGACGCTGGGCTTCGTAAAGAATGAGGGCTGAGGCAACGGAAACATTCAGCGACTGCACCATGCCGATCATCGGAATGATGATGTCCTGATCCGCCAGGGCCAATGCTTCCTGCGTGATGCCCGTTTTCTCCTGTCCCATCAAAATGCAGGTCGGGCGAGTGTAATCAATTTCGCGGAAATCGACAGCGTTATCAGAAAGATGGGTTGCCAGAATCTGCATGCCCTGGCCTTTGAGATGAGCGACGGCATCGCCAATGGTGCGGTGTGTTTTCACCTGTACCCAGCTGTTACTACCCGCCGCTGCCGAAGCCATGGTGCGCATGCGGCTACCAGGCCAGACGGCGTGAACTTCATGTACGCCAACGGCATCTGCGGTACGAATAATCGCAGAAACGTTATGAGGTTTGTGGACCTGCTCCATGCAGACGGTCAGATCAGGCTGCCGCCTGGCGAGCATTTCGCAGATGCGTGCATAACGTGTTGGGTTCATAAAACATTAATTTCGGTTTCGGGTGACTTTAATCACGTCTGGCATCACGCGGATTTTGCGCATGATATTCGCCAGATGCACACGGTCACGAGCGGTCAGACGAATAAAGGCGCTGTAGACGCGACCATCTTTCTCTTCCGTATTCAAACTTTGAATATTCGAAGTCGTGGTGTTAATTGCCGCCGTCAGGTTTGCCAGCGCACCCTGATGATTGAACATCTCCACCTTGATTTCGGTGATGAACTCCTGCGCCGTCTCTTTATCCCATTCCACAGCCATAAACTTCTCTGGCTCTTTCTGGTAGCCACGGATGTTACGGCAGGATTCATGGTGGATCACCAGACCTTTACCGGGGCTGACGTGGGCGATAATCGGGTCGCCAGGAATAGGGCGGCAGCATTTCGCAAAGGTGATCAGCACGCCATCCGCGCCTTTGATCGGCAGATGCCCGTGGCTTTGAGTCGCCGGTGGAATGGAGGCGTCCCCATGTTGTAGATTTTTCGCGACCACCACGCTCATTGCGTTACCAAGGCCGATTTCTGCCAGCAGATCGTCAAGCGTTGCCAGCTTCATGCGATCCAGCTCGCGCTGAATATTTTCCTGCGGGATTTCATTGAGCTTACGGCTACCACCCAAAGCATGGTTGAGCAGACGACGGCCCAGGCTTACAGAATCATCACGCTTGAGGTTTTTCAGCAACTGACGAATTTTGGCGCGCGCTTTCGAGCTAACGACAAAGTTCAGCCAAGCGGCATTCGGGCGAGCGCCCGGAGCGGTAATGATTTCAACGGTCTGACCGCTAGTAAGCGGCTGCGACAGCGGGTAAGGCTGGCGGTCGACGCGTGCGCCCACGCAGGCATGGCCGATATCGGTATGCACTGCATAAGCGAAGTCGACGGGCGTTGCACCGGCAGGCAGCTCGACAATGCGCCCTTCCGGTGTGAAAACGTAAATCTCATCCGGGAAGAGATCGGATTTAACGCTCTCGATAAATTCAAACGAACTACCGGCGCTCTGTTGCAGCTCCAGCAGGCTTTGCATCCAGCGCTGGGCGCGTATTTGTGCGGTAGTACTGGTTTCGCCGTGCTCTTTATAAGCCCAGTGCGCGGCAACACCCATCTCCGCCATCTGATCCATATCTTCGGTACGGATCTGGACCTCAACCGGCACGCCGTGCGGGCCAATCATCGAGGTGTGCAACGACTGATAGCCGTTCGCTTTTGGAATGGCGATATAGTCTTTCACGCGGCCCGGACGCGGCTTGTACAGGCTGTGCATCTGGCCCAGCACGCGATAACAGGTGTCAGAATCATTGACGATCACGCGGAAAGCGTAGATGTCCATGATTGAGTGAAAACGCTGCTCTTTGAGCACCATTTTGCAGTAAATCGAATAAAGATGCTTTTCGCGACCACTGACGCGGCACGGTATTCCCGCTTCCTGCAAACGCCCTTCGATTTCAGAAAGAATCTTCTGGATCATCTCTTTACGGTTGCCGCGCGCGGCTTTCACCACTTCTTTGATTACGCGATAACGGTTGGGATACAGCGCCTCAAAACCCAGCTCTTCGAGTTCGGTTTTAATGTGGTGGATACCTAAACGGTGCGCCAGCGGGCTGTAAATTTCGAGAGTTTCACGGGCGATGCGGCGACGTTTGTCCGGGCGAAGTGAGCCCAGCGTGCGCATGTTGTGGGTACGGTCGGCAAGTTTGATGAGGATGACGCGGATATCCTGCACCATCGCCATAATCATCTTGCGAAAGTTTTCGGCCTGCGCCTCTTTCTTATCGCGGAACTTGAGTTTATCAAGTTTCGACACCCCCTCTACCAGCTCGGCGACGCTTTTACCAAAAAGCTGTTCCATATCCTGGTAGGTGGCGGGAGTATCTTCAATCACGTCATGCAGCAGCGCCGCCATCAGCGTTTCATAGTCGAGTTTCATCTCGGCCAGAATGCAGGCAACCGCTACCGGGTGCGTGATATAGGGTTCACCGCTTGAACGTGTTTGCCCCTCGTGAGCATCACGTGCAACGAGATACGCCTGCCGCAGACGCTTGATTTGGTCTTCCGGCAGGTAGGTTTGAATCAGTTGATTCAGGCTTTCAAACAGATACAAGGGCGACCCGCTTTGTGATTAACGACGACCTTCAGCAATAGCGGTAACGGCTTGTAATTCAGCGGCTTCCTGCTCTTGCTGTTCCTGGCGTTCGCGAACGTCGAGGATCTGGTTGTTGATCAGACCTTCTTCGATTTCGCGCAGCGCGATTACAGTGGTTTTATCGTTTTCTTCCGGTACCAGCGGATCCTTTCCGCCTACCTGCATCTGACGAGCGCGACGCGCGGCGACCAGTACCAGGTCAAAACGGTTACCAATTTTCTCTACAGCGTCCTGAACAGTTACGCGTGCCATACTTAAAAAGCTCCACAGGTGAAGAAATGACTGGGCATGATACTGAAATCAGGTTCAGTCTGCCAACAATTTGCTGATTAAAGCGTCATGACGCTGCTTTTGGCGGCTCATGCGCAGACGTTCGGCGCGAATAATGGTCTTCAAATCGGTCAACGCGGTATCGAAGTCATCATTCACAATCAGGTAATCATATTCGTCGTAATGGCTCATTTCTGCAACAGCTTGCGCCATACGCTTTGCAATGACCTCTTCGCTGTCCTGACCGCGACCGCGTAGACGGCGGTCCAGTTCAATTTTAGACGGCGGTAAAATAAAGATACTCCGCGCGTGCGGCATCTTCTGGCGAATTTGCTGCGCGCCCTGCCAGTCGATATCGAGAAAAACATCGACACCGGTCGCCAGTACTTGCTCAATGGCCTCACGCGAAGTGCCATAGTAATTACCAAAAACTTCTGCGTGTTCGAGGAACGCATCTCTGCTAATCATTTCTTTAAATTCATCATGATTAACAAAGAAATAATGTTCACCGTGGACTTCACCAGGACGCGGTTGGCGTGTGGTGTGTGAAACAGAAACCTGGGTGTCATACAACGGTTGGGTTTTTAATAAAGCCTGAATCAGGCTGGATTTACCCGCGCCACTGGGGGCAGAAACAATATAAAGCGTGCCTTGAGCCATGAGTATCTTTCGTATGTGATTAGCGAAATAAAGCCTACATACGAGCTTATTATACACGGCGCGGCCATGTGACGTAGCCCTTGCTCACACTTTTTGCGCAAAGTTGTTGCGTTTTGCGTAGCTGCTTCCGCATTTGCCTGTGATTTACTGCAATAAAGACGATTCTCAGGAAGCGTCCTCGCAGACTCCGTTTTTGCCACTCGGCTTTGCCTTCACCACGTTGTATATCTGCCAGCCTGACTACAGCGGAGGTGAAGATGAAAGTATGGATGGCGATATTAATAAGTATCTTGTGCTGGCAATCATCTGTGTGGGCGGTCTGTCCGGCCTGGTCGCCAGCCAGAGCACAGGAAGAAATTTTCCGCCAGCAACAGCAAATAAAACAGTGGGACGATGACTACTGGAAGGAAGGAAAAAGTGAGGTGGAAGACGGTGTTTACGATCAGTTAAGCGCCCGTCTTACGCAGTGGCAACGCTGCTTTGTGAGCGAGCCCCGCGACGTGATGATGCCGCCTTTAAATGGTGCGGTTATGCATCCGGTTGCCCATACGGGTGTACGCAAAATGGCGGATAAAAACGCATTAAGTCTGTGGATGCGAGAACGTAGCGATCTTTGGGTGCAGCCAAAAGTTGATGGCGTTGCGGTAACCCTGGTTTATCGGGACGGGAAACTGAACAAAGCAATCAGTCGCGGTAATGGCCTGAAAGGCGAGGACTGGACGCAGAAAGTTAGCTTAATTTCCGCTGTGCCGCAAACCGTTAGCGGGCCTTTAGCCAACAGTACGCTTCAGGGGGAAATATTTCTCCAGCGCGAGGGGCATATCCAACAACAAATGGGGGGAATAAATGCCCGCGCAAAAGTTGCTGGCTTGATGATGCGCCAGGACGATAGCGACACGCTGAATTCTCTGGGCGTTTTTGTCTGGGCATGGCCGGATGGACCGCAGTTAATGTCTGATCGTTTAAAAGAGCTGGCTACCGCAGGTTTTACTCTAACGCAGACGTATACCCGTGCGGTGAAAAATGCTGATGAAGTTGCGCGCGTACGCAATGAGTGGTGGAAAGCGGAATTACCCTTCGTCACCGATGGCGTAGTTGTACGAGCGGCGAAAGAGCCAGAATCCCGCCATTGGCTACCGGGCCAGGCAGAGTGGCTGGTGGCCTGGAAATATCAACCTGTAGCTCAGGTTGCCGAAGTGAAGGCGATTCAGTTTGCGGTGGGTAAGAGCGGTAAAATATCGGTGGTTGCGTCACTCGCATCTGTCATGCTGGATGATAAAAAAGTCCAGCGGGTGAATATTGGTTCCGTCAGGCGCTGGCAGGAGTGGGATATTGCGCCTGGTGATCAGATTCTCGTCAGCCTTGCCGGTCAGGGTATTCCTCGCATTGATGATGTGGTGTGGCGCGGTGCAGAACGTACAAAACCGACACCGCCAGAAAACCGCTTTAACTCGTTGACCTGCTACTTTGCTTCTGATGTTTGTCAGGAACAGTTCATTTCACGCTTAGTCTGGCTGAACCGCCCCGGGAATCCTGGAGACTAAACTCCCTGAGAAAGAGGTAAACAGGATGACTAAAAATACTCGTTTTTCCCCCGAAGTCCGTCAGAGGGCGATTCGTATGGTTCTGGAAAGTCAGGGCGAATATGACTCACAGTGGGCGGCAATTTGTTCCATTGCCCCAAAGATTGGCTGTACACCGGAGACTCTGCGTGTCTGGGTACGCCAGCATGAGCGGGATACCGGAGGCGGTGATGGCGGGCTCACCACCGCTGAACGTCAGCGTCTGAAAGAGCTGGAACGTGAAAATCGTGAACTGCGCCGCAGTAACGATATCCTTCGCCAGGCTTCCGCTTATTTTGCGAAGGCGGAGTTCG
>NZ_MIIV01000528.1:0-17955 GCF_001743015.1 Shigella sp. FC1567 | reverse complement strand
TTTCTGGTGCGTACCGGGCTGAGAGGCGGTGTAAGTGAACTGTAGTTGCCATGTTTTACGGCAATGAGAGCAGAGATAGCGCTGATGTCCGGCAGTGCTTTTGCCGTTACGCACCACGCCTTCAGTAGCGGAGCAGGAAGGACATCTGATGGAAATGGAAGCCACGCAAGCACCTTAAAATCACCATCATACACTAAATCAGTAAGTTGGCAGCATTACCAGAAATCAGAAGATGATGCCGTTGTCATCGGTAGGAATCTCCAGCGTGCAACAGGAAGAGTATTACATTGTTTTCGGGGCGTTATCGCTTAAATCTTCTCTTGAAGATATCCTGCTTGAGATAACCTAGCTGGTAGATAACGCATTGGATCTGGCTGAAATTACAGAAGAATATTCACACTAATTACAAGGACGGGTATTTATGGGAATTTTAAAAAGTTTATTTACGCTGGGGAAATCGTTTATCTCCCAGGCGGAAGAATCCATTGAAGAAACCCAGGGCGTGCGCATGCTGGAACAGCATATTCGTGACGCTAAAGCTGAACTCGATAAAGCCGGAAAATCTCGCGTTGATCTGCTGGCGCGGGTGAAATTAAGTCACGATAAGCTGAAAGATTTACGTGAGCGCAAAGCCAGTCTGGAAGCCCGTGCGCTGGAAGCGTTAAGCAAGAACGTTAATCCGTCGTTGATTAACGAAGTTGCTGAAGAAATCGCGCGCCTTGAGAATCTCATTACCGCTGAAGAGCAAGTGTTGTCGAATCTGGAAGTCTCCCGTGATGGCGTGGAAAAAGCAGTTACAGCGACAGCGCAGCGTATCGCTCAGTTTGAGCAGCAAATGGAAGTCGTTAAAGCCACTGAAGCCATGCAGCGTGCACAACAGGCTGTAACAACCTCTACCGTTGGCGCATCTTCCAGCGTTTCGACAGCGGCAGAATCCTTAAAACGCCTGCAAACGCGTCAGGCCGAACGTCAGGCTCGCCTGGATGCTGCCGCACAGTTGGAGAAAGTCGCAGACGGTCGCGACCTTGACGAAAAGCTGGCGGAAGCCGGAATTGGCGGTAGCAATAAAAGTAGAGCCCAGGATGTATTAGCAAGACTGCAACGCCAACAGGGCGAGTAATTTTTTTGCCAGCCTCGCTAAAAGGCTGGCAACTATTTTAAGGATAAAATATGTCTGGTTTTTTCCAGCGTCTGTTTGGCAAGGATAATAAGCCTGCTATCGCTCGCGGTCCGCTGGGACTTCATCTCAATAGTGGCTTTACGCTCGACACGTTAGCGTTTCGTTTGCTGGAAGATGAATTGCTGATTGCGCTACCGGGTGAGGAATTTACGGTAGCCGCTGTCAGCCGCATCGATCTGGGAGGCGGTAGCCAGATTTTCCGTTACTACACTTCAGGCGATGAATTTCTGCAAATCAATACCACCGGCGGCGAAGATATTGATGACATTGATGATATCAAGCTCTTTGTCTATGAAGAGAGCTACGGTATCAGTAAAGAGAGTCACTGGCGCGAGGCGATCAACGCCAAAACGATGGGGGCAATGACCTTAAACTGGCAGGAAAAACGCTGGCAGCGATTTTTTAACAGCGAAGAACCGGGAAATATCGAACCCGTCTACATGCTGGAAAAAGTAGAAAATCAAAACCATGCCAAATGGGAGGTCCATAATTTTACCATGGGCTACCAGCGGCAAGTAACCGAAGATACTTACGAATATTTACTGTTAAATGGTGAGGAATCTTTTAACGATCTCGGCGAGCCAGAGTGGTTATTTTCGCGCGCGTTGGGTGTCGATATCCCGCTGACATCACTTCATATTATTGGTTAATTACAAGGACGTTTACAATGCATATACTGGATTCACTTCTTGCCTTTAGTGCCTATTTTTTTATTGGCGTGGCTATGGTGATTATTTTTCTGTTTATCTACTCCAAAATTACACCGCACAACGAATGGCAATTAATCAAAAACAATAATACCGCGGTGTCACTGGCATTCAGCGGTACATTGTTGGGTTACGTGATCCCCTTATCCAGTGCGGCAATCAATGCGGTGAGTATTCCAGACTATTTCGCCTGGGGCGGGATTGCACTGGTGATTCAGTTACTCGTTTTTGCTGGTGTCAGACTTTATATGCCCGCATTAAGCGAAAAAATTATTAATCACAATACCGCAGCAGGAATGTTTATGGGAACCGCCGCGCTGGCTGGCGGTATTTTTAACGCAGCTTGTATGACATGGTAATGGACGATCATGGCCAGAAAACGCAAATCAAGAAATAACAGTAAAATTGGTCACGGAGCGATCAGTCGCATTGGTAGACCGAATAATCCTTTTGAACCGCGTCGCAATCGCTACGCACAAAAATACTTAACGTTGGCGCTAATGGGCGGTGCCGCTTTTTTTGTATTGAAAGGTTGTGGCGATAGTGGCGATGTCGATAACGACGGCGACGGAACGTTTTATTCGACAGTGCAGGATTGTATTGATGACGGTAATAATGCCGACATTTGCGCGCGTGGCTGGAACAACGCCAAAGCGGCATTTTATGCCGATGTTCCGAAGAATATGACTCAGCAGAATTGTCAGTCTAAGTACGAAAATTGCTACTACGACAATGTTGAACAGAGTTGGATCCCGGTCGTTTCTGGATTTTTGTTAAGCCGGGTTATTCGTAAAGATCGCGATGAGCCGTTCGTCTATAACAGCGGCGGATCCTCATTTGCTTCCCGCCCCGTCTGGCTCAACACTTCCGGTGATTACTCCTGGCGCTCCGGTTCTGGCAAAAAAGAGTCTTACTCTTCAGGCGGCTTTACCACCAAAAAAGCGTCAACCGTTTCGCGCGGCGGCTATGGTCGTTCTTCCAGCGCCCGTGGGCATTGGGGAGGCTAATCATGCTGAGACACAACGTTCCTGTGCGACGGGATCTGGACCAGATCGCCGCTAACAACGGTTTCGACTTTCATATCATCGACAATGAAATCTATTGGGACGAGAGTCGGGCTTACCGTTTTACTCTGCGCCAGATTGAAGAGCAGATCGAAAAACCGACTGCGGAACTGCATCAGATGTGCCTTGAGGTGGTGGATCGCGCGGTTAAAGACGAAGAGATCCTGACGCAACTGGCGATCCCGCCGTTGTACTGGGATGTGATCGCCGAAAGCTGGCGCGCACGCGATCCTTCGCTGTATGGCCGGATGGATTTTGCCTGGTGTGGCAATGCGCCGGTGAAGCTGCTGGAGTACAACGCCATTCAGGAACGCCTGATTTCGCGCTTTAGTGAGCTTTACAGTCGGGAACCGTTTTATTTTTGCTGCTGTCAGGACACCGATGAAGACAGGAGTACCGTGCTGTACTTGCAGGACTGCGCCCAGCAGGCAGGGCAGGAGTCGCGGTTTATCTACATTGAAGATCTCGGTTTGGGCGTCGGCGGCGTACTGACCGATCTTGATGATAATGTCATCCAGCGTGCATTTAAGCTGTATCCGCTGGAGTGGATGATGCGTGACGATAACGGTCCGCTGCTGCGCAAGCGTCGCGAGCAATGGGTGGAGCCGTTATGGAAAAGTATCTTGAGTAATAAAGGGCTAATGCCGCTGCTTTGGCGCTTCTTTCCTGGTCATCCTAACCTTCTTGCATCCTGGTTTGAGGGCGAAAAACCGCAGATTGCCGCTGGCGAAAGCTATGTGCGTAAACCGATCTACTCACGCGAAGGCGGAAACGTCACCATTTTCGACGGTCAGAATAACGTCGTTGACCACGCTGATGGTGATTACGCCGATGAACCGATGATCTACCAGGCGTTTCAACCTCTGCCGCGATTTGGCGATAGCTACACACTCATCGGTAGCTGGATTGTCGATGATGAAGCGTGCGGAATGGGGATCCGTGAAGATAACACGCTGATCACCAAAGACACCTCACGTTTCGTTCCGCATTACATTGCTGGATAAGAATGTTTTAGCAATCTCTTTCTGTCAGGAATCCATGGCAGTGACCATACTAAGGGTGACTGCCATTGATGGAGGGAGACACAGTGCACTGGCAAACTCACACCGTTTTTAATCAACCTATACCATTAAATAACAGCAACTTATACCTGTCTGATGGCGCGCTCTGTGAAGCGGTAACGCGTGAAGGTGCTGGCTGGGATAGCGATTTTCTAGCCAGTATTGGTCAGCAGTTAGGAACGGCTGAATCTCTTGAACTGGGGCGGCTGGCGAATGTGAATCCGCCTGAATTATTGCGCTACGATGCGCAAGGACGCCGTCTGGACGATGTGCGTTTTCACCCCGCCTGGCACCTGCTGATGCAGGCGTTATGTACCAATCGGGTGCACAATCTTGCCTGGGAAGAAGACGCTCGCTCCGGCGCATTTGTGGCGCGCGCGGCGCGTTTTATGTTACATGCGCAGGTTGAGGCTGGGTCGTTATGTCCAATAACGATGACCTTTGCCGCCACGCCATTGTTGTTACAGATGTTACCCACGCCGTTTCAGGACTGGACCACGCCGCTGCTGAGCGATCGCTACGATTCTCTCTTATTGCCAGGTGGGCAAAAACGCGGTTTGTTGATTGGCATGGGAATGACGGAAAAGCAGGGCGGTTCCGATGTCATGAGCAACACCACCCGTGCAGAGCGTCTGGAAGATGGCTCTTATCGGCTGGTGGGGCATAAATGGTTTTTCTCGGTGCCGCAAAGCGATGCGCATCTGGTGCTGGCGCAGACTACGGGCGGTTTGTCCTGCTTTTTTGTGCCGCGCTTTTTGCCTGATGGGCAACGCAACGCGATTCGCCTCGAGCGGCTGAAAGATAAGCTGGGTAATCGCTCTAACGCCAGTTGCGAAGTGGAGTTTCAGGATGCCATTGGCTGGTTGTTGGGGCAGGAAGGGGAAGGAATTCGTCTGATCCTGAAAATGGGTGGGATGACGCGTTTTGATTGCGCCCTGGGTAGCCATGCCATGATGCGCCGTGCATTTTCGCTGGCGATTTATCATGCACATCAACGCCATGTTTTTGGTAATCCATTGATCCAACAGCCCCTTATGTGTCATGTCTTAAGTCGCATGGCACTTCAGCTTGAAGGGCAAACGGCGTTGCTGTTTCGTCTTGCGCGAGCGTGGGACCGGCGTGCCGATGCCAAAGAAGCCCTGTGGGCGCGTTTATTTACGCCTGCGGCAAAATTTGTGATCTGCAAAAGAGGTATGCCGTTTGTGGCCGAAGCGATGGAGGTGCTGGGCGGCATTGGTTATTGCGAGGAGAGCGAGCTGCCGCGGCTTTACCGGGAGATGCCGGTAAACAGTATTTGGGAAGGTTCCGGCAATATTATGTGCCTGGATGTGTTGCGCGTTCTCAATAAGCAAGCGGGCGTATACGACTTATTGTCGGAAGCATTTGTGGAAGTGAAAGGGCAGGATCGCTATTTTGATCGCGCGGTTCGTCGTTTACAGCAGCAGCTGCGTAAGCCAGCTGAAGAACTGGGGCGAGAGATTACTCATCAGCTATTCCTGCTGGGCTGCGGTGCGCAAATGTTGAAATATGCT
Organism: Shigella sp. FC1567; assembly: GCF_001743015.1. Classification (NCBI taxonomy): domain Bacteria; kingdom Pseudomonadati; phylum Pseudomonadota; class Gammaproteobacteria; order Enterobacterales; family Enterobacteriaceae; genus Shigella; species Shigella sp. FC1567. The sequence continues at coordinate 12,411 of NZ_MIIV01000528.1, read as the reverse complement.
TCTCCGCCAATGGCGCAGGCGTGGTGTCAGGTGATGTTAGATACGCGCGGCGGCGTACGGTTGTCAGAGCAGATCCAGAATGATTTATTGCTGCGGGCGACGGGGGGAGTGTGTGTGTAAGCGTATACGACTGATGCGACGCTGGTTTCGATTAACTCAATGAAATATGTGAAAATTGTAGGCCGGACAAGGCGCTCGCGCCGAATCCGGCATTGTTCATTTGCTGTAGATGACACTCATGCATACAGTATCGCCTGTACGCGCCAGTTATCAGGCTGCTGGTCTTCGTACATGGTAATAATGCGGTACCATGACGCACCTTGTTCATCGGCCTTTAACGCCACGATACGTTCCACGTCCTGCGGATCCCCTGAAATATTGCTAACTGAGATCTGACCTATTTCATTCAGGCCCGTCACGCAGTCAGCACTGGCGAATTCTGCAGACTGTGCCGTGGCGCTCGCAGGATAAGTCACTAATTGCAGCGAGGGTGAAGCAAGTAATTGTTTCATCGTCAGCTCCATTTTTCGTTTCCCCACATGTTGCAGGGCATTCCATCGCGGTAATAAACGCCCAGGCTTCCAGCCGGTAATTTATTGTGCACAGGTAAACGCATAGGGACGCAAAGCAATGTAAAGCTGACTATGTAAGTTGTCTGATTTATTTACGGTACAAAATGGCTTGTGAATACCACTGTCCTGTCACGATGGTTTCGTCCACCATGACGACAACGTAATAATCAGCTTTTGCAGCGACAGCTTTTGCTCTGATTTCTGCTAATGCGTCATCCGGAGAACCCCGAACCATCGTGCTTACGCTACCTATTCGCTGTAACCCTTGCGTCTGGTCGCGGCGAATCTCTTGCGGATGGTTCGTTACTGGCGGTGCTGGCTGTGGCGTACCTTGCAGTGCGCTACAGGCACTTAACATCAACACCAATAATAAACTGGCAAACCGGTAAATAACGCTATTACGTTTCCTGCTAACCATAGTGTAGTGCCTTATTAATTTAACTTTGGGGGAATGTTCCCGAATTGTTACCTGGTACGCGATTTTCGAATGAAAACGTGACGAAAGCGTAACCCACATCTCAACATTATGAACTAATACCGCCAGCAGAAACTTGTGCTAAGGATTTCTTCATGTCATACCAGACAAAAAGGAGAGACAGATGATTGAAATAGAATCACGCGAGCTGGCAGATATTCCCGTTCTTCATGCTTATCCTGTCGGGCAAAAAGATACCCCGTTACCGTGCGTAATTTTTTATCACGGCTTTACTTCATCCAGCCTGGTGTATAGCTATTTTGCCGTTGCGCTGGCGCAGGCTGGTTTGCGGGTGATCATGCCGGATGCGCCCGATCACGGTAGCCGTTTTAGTAGCGACGAAGCGCGGCGGTTAAATCAATTCTGGCAAATCTTGCTACAAAGTATGCAGGAATTCACTACTTTACGTGCGGCAATAGCCGAAGAAAACTGGCTGCTTGATGACCGTCTGGCAGTCGGTGGCGCGTCGATGGGCGCGATGACGGCACTGGGAATTACCGCTCGCCACCCCACGGTGAAATGTACCGCCAGCATGATGGGATCGGGCTATTTTACATCGCTCGCCCGTTCACTGTTTCCACCGCTGATACCTGAAACGGCAGCACAGCAGAATGAATTCAATAACATTATCGCGCCGCTGGCAGAGTGGGAAGCGACAAACCACCTGGAACAACTTGGGGACAGACCTCTACTGCTGTGGCATGGCCTCGACGATGACGTTGTGCCTGCCGACGAATCACTACGTTTGCAGCAGGCCTTAAGCGAGACGGGACGGGATAAACTGCTAACCTGTTCATGGCAGCCAGGCGTGCGTCACCGCATTACGCCTGAGGCGTTAGATGCTGCCGTGACATTTTTCCGCCAGCATCTTTAAACACGCAGAATGCTGACCCCTTGCGCTTCCAGTTGTTGCAGGATTTCCGGGTTAGCATTTTTGCCGGTGATAAGCATATCGATTTGATCGGCACGGCTAAAAAGCATTCCCGCGCGTTCGCCAATCTTACTGCTATCAACCAGTACCACCAGTTTCCCTACCACGCTCAGCATCTTCTGCTCTGCCATTGCTGTCAGCATATCGGTTTTATACAACCCTTCTGCGGTCAGCCCTTTTCCGCTGGTAAACATCCAGTGCCCGGCATAGAGACTGTTTTCGCTGCCCTGCGGGCTTAAAGTGATGGACTGACTTTTGTTGTACTGTCCACCCATAATGATCACGCTGTCATGTTCTTGATCGATCAGGTAATTTGCCAGCGGTAGATAATTAGTGATGATTTGCACTGGCTTGCCACACATTTCCCGCCCAAGCAGAAACGCGGTGGAGCCGCAGTTGATGACTACGCTTTCGCCCGGATTAACCAGCTGCGAGGCCGCTTTAGCAATACGTACTTTTTCATCGTGATTCTGCGCCTGATGCAGATTCATCGGCGTCCAGCGCGGGCGCTGTTGGGTAATAGCTTCTGCGCCATTGCGCACCTTTTTGAGTTTGCCGCTTTCGTCAAGTTTATTGATATCGCGTCGCGCAGTGGCAGGCGAAATTCCCAGACGCTCAACGACTTTCTCAACGGTCACAAAGCCCAATTGTGCGAGCATTTCCAGGAGGATTTGATGTCTTTGTGCTTCAGTCATGAGCTATTCCGATAAAATTTGATTTTTTTAGATGATATTTGAAATAGCCAGGAAATACTACGCCGGATAGCGCGAACTTCTCCACGCTATCCGGTATAAACGACAGATTACAGGAATGATTTGAACGGCAGATCCGGTTCAATAGTGAAGCAATCATCGAAACCGCGCGGATAGTGGTACTCGAAGTTGTCTTTATCCAGTGGCCAGGTAAATTTGCCGCCAACCTGCCAGATAAACGGCTTGAAGCCATACTTCAGACGATCTTTTTTCATCTCCCACTGCACGCGGATCTCTTGCGGAGCGGCCTGGAAGTTTGACCAGATATCGTGGTGGAACGGGATAACCACTTTCGCATTCAGGGCTTCACCCATACGCAGCATATCGGCGCTGGTCATTTTGTCGGTGATACCGCGCGGGTTTTCGCCGTATGAACCTAAAGCCACGTCGATCTGATGTTCGTTACCGTGCTTCGCATAATAGTTAGAGTAGTGGGAGTCGCCGCTGTGATACAGGGAGCCGCCAGGCGTTTTGAACAGATAGTTCACCGCGCGATCGTCCATGCCGTCCGGCAGTACGCCAGCCGCTTTTTGATCGGCAGGCAGGGTGATCAGTGCAGTACGGTCGAAAGCATCAAGCGCATGAATTTCAATGTCTTTCACTTTCACCACATCGCCCGGTTTGACCACGATGCAACGCTCTTTCGGTACGCCCCAGCCAATCCACAAATCAACGCAGGTTTTCGGTCCAATGAATGGTACGTCATCAGCACAGTTCTGCATCACGGCAGCAGCGACGTTAACGTCGATATGATCGTTGTGATCGTGAGTCGCCAGTACCGCGTCGATCTGGCGAATCGCAAACGGATCAAGAACAAACGGGGGGGTGCGTAGGTTTGGCTGCAGTTTTTTCACGCCAGCCATGCGCTGCATCTGGTGACCCTGTTTCATTAACGGGTTACCGTGACTTTGTTTGCCAGTGCCGCACCAGAAATCAACGCAAACGTTGGTGCCACCTTCTGATTTCAACCAGATCCCGGTGCAGCCTAGCCACCACATCGCAAATGTGCCAGGGGCGACCTGCTCTTGTTCAATTTCTTCATTCAGCCAGCTACCCCACTCCGGGAAAGTGCTCAGGATCCAGGATTCTCGGGTGATACTTTTCACTTTACTCATCGCCATTTACCTTCATGATAGTTCAATTCGAATCAATATGTGATTGGTTTTGATTAATCCTGACACTATTTTTTCAGGAAGGCAATGACCATTTTTTGACTTTTTGCCAGGGAAGTTGTTGTTGATTTTGAGTGTGGAAAGATTTAATGGAATGTATAGTTAAATTAACTAAATGAATTTAACTAAATTTAAATAAATAATTGTTTCGTTGTGTGAATCCCACTCTATCCGTATGGAATTATTTGCGGGTCGCGTCACATTTAATCATAAATAATCTTGTTGTGATTGCTTTTGAAAATTAGAGTGAGTGCACAACATTCCGGGTGTGCGGAATACCCGGTTACCTCTTCTTCAGGAGATCGTCTCTACAACATCTTTACCGTGTTTTTTAACCAGGTCATGACCAATGCCCCGTTGTTGCTGGGTATTGTGACCTGTCTGGGCTACATCCTACTGCGCAAAAGTGTCAGCGTTATTATTAAAGGCACGATTAAAACCATAATTGGTTTCATGTTGTTGCAGGCAGGGTCCGGCATCCTCACCAGCACCTTCAAACCGGTGGTGGCGAAAATGTCCGAAGTCTACGGCATTAACGGCGCAATTTCCGATACTTACGCGTCGATGATGGCAACCATCGACCGCATGGGCGATGCCTATAGCTGGGTAGGTTACGCGGTGTTGTTAGCGCTGGCGCTGAACATCTGTTACGTGCTGCTGCGTCGCATTACCGGTATTCGTACCATCATGCTGACTGGTCATATCATGTTCCAGCAGGCGGGGCTGATTGCCGTTACGTTGTTTATTTTCGGCTACTCCATGTGGACAACCATTATCTGCACGGCGATTCTGGTTTCGCTCTACTGGGGCATTACCTCCAATATGATGTACAAGCCGACTCAGGAAGTGACGGACGGCTGCGGTTTCTCCATCGGTCACCAGCAACAGTTTGCATCATGGATTGCCTATAAAGTTGCGCCGTTCCTCGGCAAAAAAGAGGAAAGCGTTGAAGACCTCAAACTGCCAGGCTGGCTGAATATTTTCCACGACAACATCGTCTCCACGGCGATTGTGATGACCATCTTCTTTGGTGCCATTCTACTCTCCTTCGGTATCGACACCGTGCAGGCGATGGCAGGCAAAGTGAACTGGACGGTGTACATCCTGCAAACTGGTTTCTCCTTCGCGGTGGCGATCTTCATCATCACTCAGGGCGTGCGCATGTTTGTGGCGGAACTCTCTGAAGCATTTAACGGTATCTCCCAGCGCCTGATCCCTGGTGCGGTTCTGGCGATTGACTGTGCGGCTATCTATAGCTTCGCGCCGAACGCCGTGGTTTGGGGCTTTATGTGGGGCACCATCGGTCAGCTGATTGCGGTTGGCATCCTGGTCGCCTGCGGTTCCTCGATCCTGATTATTCCCGGCTTTATCCCGATGTTCTTCTCCAACGCCACCATCGGCGTGTTCGCTAACCACTTCGGCGGCTGGCGTGCGGCGCTGAAGATATGTCTGGTGATGGGGATGATTGAAATCTTTGGCTGCGTCTGGGCGGTGAAACTCACCGGTATGAGCGCCTGGATGGGCATGGCGGACTGGTCGATTCTGGCACCGCCGATGATGCAGGGCTTCTTCTCCATCGGTATCGCCTTTATGGCCGTCATCATTGTAATTGCACTGGCTTATATGTTCTTCGCTGGCCGCGCACTGCGCGCAGAAGAAGATGCAGAAAAACAACTGGCAGAACAGTCTGCTTAATAAGGAGTTTTGATTATGACCGTACGTATTCTGGCTGTGTGTGGCAACGGACAAGGCAGTTCCATGATCATGAAGATGAAAGTGGACCAGTTTTTAACCCAATCAAACATTGACCACACGGTAAATAGCTGCGCGGTTGGCGAATACAAAAGCGAGTTGAGCGGCGCGGATATCATCATCGCTTCTACGCACATTGCGGGCGAAATCACCGTGACCGGCAACAAATACGTGGTTGGCGTGCGCAACATGCTCTCTCCTGCCGACTTTGGCCCGAAACTGCTGGAAGTGATCAAAGCGCATTTCCCGCAGGATGTGAAGTAAGGACGCGCCATGAAATTACGTGATTCGCTGGCGGAGAATAAATCCATCCGCCTGCAGGCTGAAGCTGAGACATGGCAGGACGCAGTAAAAATCGGCGTTGACCTGCTGGTGGCGGCGGATGTTGTCGAGCCGCGTTACTACCAGGCGATTCTGGATGCGGTTGAACAGCACGGTCCGTACTTTGTGCTCGCACCAGGCCTGGCAATGCCGCACGGTCGCCCGGAAGAGGGCGTTAAGAAAACCGGTTTTGCGCTGGTGACGCTGAAAAAGCCGCTGGAGTTCAACCACGAAGATAACGACCCGGTGGATATCCTCATCACCATGGCGGCGGTCGATGCCAACACGCACCAGGAAGTGGGCATCATGCAGATCGTCAACCTGTTTGAAGATGAAGAAAATTTCGACCGTTTACGTGCCTGCCGTACCGAGCAGGAAGTACTGGATCTCATTGACCGCACCAACGCGGCAGCTTAAGAAGGAATTGAAGATGTCATTACCGATGTTGCAAGTCGCGCTGGACAACCAGACTATGGATAGCGCCTACGAAACCACTCGCCTGATTGCCGAAGAAGTCGACATTATCGAAGTGGGTACCATTCTGTGCGTGGGCGAAGGCGTGCGTGCGGTTCGCGATCTGAAAGCGCTCTACCCGCACAAAATCGTGCTGGCAGACGCCAAAATTGCCGATGCGGGCAAAATTCTTTCTCGTATGTGCTTCGAAGCCAACGCTGACTGGGTGACCGTGATTTGTTGTGCGGATATCAACACCGCCAAAGGTGCGCTGGACGTAGCAAAAGAGTTTAACGGCGACGTGCAGATCGAACTGACCGGTTACTGGACCTGGGAACAGGCGCAACAGTGGCGCGACGCAGGTATTCAGCAGGTGGTTTATCACCGCAGCCGTGACGCGCAGGCCGCTGGCGTGGCGTGGGGTGAAGCCGATATCACTGCGATCAAACGTCTTTCCGATATGGGCTTCAAAGTCACCGTCACCGGTGGCCTGGCGCTGGAAGATCTGCCGCTGTTCAAAGGCATTCCAATTCATGTGTTTATCGCCGGTCGCAGCATCCGTGATGCCGCTTCTCCGGTTGAAGCCGCGCGTCAGTTCAAACGTTCCATCGCCGAACTGTGGGGCTAAGGAGCGGATATGTTGTCCAAACAAATCCCGCTTGGCATCTATGAAAAAGCGCTCCCCGCCGGGGAGTGCTGGCTGGAACGCCTGCGACTGGCAAAAACGTTGGGCTTCGATTTTGTCGAGATGTCGGTAGATGAAACTGACGAGCGCCTGTCGCGCCTCGACTGGAGCCGCGAGCAGCGTCTGGCGCTGGTGAATGCGATTGTTGAAACCGGCGTGCGTGTGCCGTCCATGTGCCTTTCTGCCCATCGTCGTTTCCCGTTGGGCAGCGAAGATGACGCGGTGCGGGCGCAGGGGCTGGAGATTATGCGTAAAGCCATCCAGTTCGCCCAGGACGTTGGCATTCGCGTGATCCAGCTGGCGGGCTATGACGTTTACTATCAGGAAGCCAATAACGAAACGCGTCGTCGTTTCCGTGACGGCCTGAAAGAGAGCGTTGAGATGGCGAGCCGCGCGCAGGTGACGCTGGCGATGGAGATCATGGATTATCCGTTGATGAACTCCATCAGCAAGGCGCTGGGTTACGCGCACTATCTCAACAACCCGTGGTTCCAGCTCTACCCAGATATCGGCAACCTGTCGGCGTGGGACAACGATGTGCAGATGGAGTTGCAGGCCGGAATCGGGCATATCGTCGCGGTGCATGTGAAAGACACCAAACCGGGCGTCTTCAAAAACGTGCCATTTGGCGAAGGTGTGGTGGATTTCGAACGTTGCTTCGAAACGCTCAAACAGAGTGGCTATTGCGGGCCGTACCTGATTGAGATGTGGAGCGAAACGGCGGAAGACCCGGCGGCAGAAGTGGTGAAAGCGCGTGATTGGGTGAAAGCGCGCATGGCCAAAGCAGGCATGGTGGAGGCGGCATAATGCAAAAGCTAAAACAGCAGGTGTTTGAAGCCAACATGGATCTGCCGCGCTATGGGCTGGTGACCTTTACCTGGGGCAACGTCAGCGCTATCGACCGCGAACGCGGGCTGGTGGTGATCAAGCCCAGCGGCGTTGCCTACGAAACCATGAAAGCAGACGATATGGTGGTGGTCGATATGAGCGGCAAGGTGGTAGAAGGGAAGTATCGCCCGTCTTCTGACACCGCGACGCATCTTGAACTCTACCGTCGTTACCCGTCGCTCGGCGGCATTGTCCATACCCATTCCACTCATGCCACCGCATGGGCGCAGGCGGGGCTGGCGATCCCGGCGTTAGGCACCACGCACGCCGACTACTTCTTTGGCGACATCCCGTGTACGCGTGGATTAAGCGAAGAAGAGGTGCAGGGCGAGTATGAACTGAACACCGGCAAAGTGATTATCGAAACGCTGGGTGACGCCGAGCCGCTGCATACGCCGGGAATTGTGGTGTATCAGCACGGGCCGTTCGCCTGGGGGAAAGATGCCCACGACGCGGTGCATAACGCGGTGGTGATGGAAGAAGTGGCGAAAATGGCGTGGATTGCGCGCAGTATTAACCCACAACTGAATCACATCGACAGCTTCCTCATGAATAAACACTTCATGCGTAAGCACGGTCCTAACGCCTATTACGGGCAGAAGTAAGCAGTGCGCCCCCGGAATTATTACCTCCTGCGGGATGTAATTGGTCTGATTCCGGGGCCGCTTCAGTTAAAAAATCGTATAAACAACAGGTGTTTTTATGGCTATCAATGGATTGTTTGTCAGAACGGATCCGCAACGTCGCCGCTATGGCGTTGCGTTACTTGTGGGTGTACTTTCAGGAATTATTTCAGCATTTGTTAAATGGGGAGCGGAAGTCCCCTTGCCACCGCGCACATTTTCCGGTGGTCGCGATGAATTTAACCCGCCGTATATCTTTCTACGGGATTATTTAGGTATCGACCCAACCCAAACTGTGTATACATTCTCGGAACATATTATCAACCCGGTGATGGTGACGCATATCATCTTCTCACTGGTTTTTGCGATAGGGTATTGTATTGTCGCGGAAATTTTCCCGAAAGTGAAATTATGGCAGGGGATATTAGCAGGGCTTATTGTGACAGTGGCAGTCCACGGTATATTTTGCCCGGCGCTGAATTTAACGCCGCCGCTCACTCAATTGCCTTTTGACGAATATGCCTCTGAAATCCTGGGGCATATTTTCTGGTTCTGGATAATAGAAATTATGCGCCGCGACTTACGTAATCGCATTACTCATGAGCCAGATCCGGAAGTCGCAATCCGGTGAATAACCGTATAAAAAAGCCCCCTGCGAAGGGGGCAAAGCAAACTATGGCAATGTTTCGTTGGTTATACCTGGTGCTAGCGATAAATATCCGCGCTGGCGTGCATATTGCCGTTACTCCCCGGTTCCCGCATCAGAATTACGTGGTAGTACGTTGCGCCCTGCGCATCTGTCTCTTCATTTAATGCCTGACGTGCTTCGCTTTCAGTGGCGAAATTATGATTGATATAAATCACGCCTAAGCTCTGTACGTCGTCCATATTTCTGGCCTGGTGGTTATTAATTTCAATGGCTGCCCATGTATTTGCACTTAGCAAAAGCACAGCCAGAAGGGCTAAAACACGACTGAACATAGATACCTCCTCGACGGCTGACTTTGTGTGCTCTCCTCTGTGATGATCTTCTGATTTAATTTTAATCAATGATAAAGAAGTTGATGGTGACCATTTCTGATGCAGTTGTTCGAAAAAACACTGTGACGGAATGTGATGAACTTCAAATCAGCGAGTTAGTTCTTTTGAGCGAAAGATGAGATTTATTTGTCGGCTGGCCTTGAGTTTAGTGGGGCATACAAGTACTATAACGCGTCATTTTTCAGCCGACCTTTAACACGTTCCTTGCCTCCCCGGGATTCGGCTGACCCAGACAGGAGGCTGAATAATCCGTAAGGAGCAATTCGATGCGTCATTACGAAATCGTTTTTATGGTCCATCCTGACCAGAGCGAACAGGTTCCGGGCATGATCGAGCGCTACACTGCTGCCATCACTGGTGCAGAAGGCAAGATCCACCGTCTGGAAGACTGGGGCCGCCGTCAGCTGGCTTACCCGATCAACAAACTGCACAAAGCACACTACGTTCTGATGAACGTTGAAGCTCCGCAGGAAGTGATCGATGAGCTGGAAACTACCTTCCGCTTCAACGATGCCGTTATCCGCAGCATGGTTATGCGTACCAAGCACGCTGTTACCGAAGCATCTCCGATGGTTAAAGCGAAAGACGAGCGCCGTGAGCGTCGCGATGATTTCGCAAACGAAACCGCTGATGATGCTGAAGCTGGGGATTCTGAAGAGTAATTTCTGATGACCAACCGTCTGGTGTTGTCCGGCACCGTGTGCAGGACTCCCCTTCGAAAGGTCAGTCCATCAGGAATTCCTCACTGCCAGTTCGTGCTTGAGCATCATTCTGTGCAGGAGGAAGCCGGTTTTCACCGGCAGGCGTGGTGCCAAATGCCCGTTATTGTTAGCGGACACGAAAACCAAGCCATTACTCACAGTATAACGGTCGGCAGTCGCATAACCGTTCAGGGGTTCATTTCATGCCACAAGGCAAAGAACGGACTGAGCAAAATGGTTTTGCATGCCGAGCAGATTGAATTGATAGATTCTGGAGACTAGCCATATGGCACGTTATTTCCGTCGTCGCAAGTTCTGCCGTTTCACCGCGGAAGGCGTTCAAGAGATCGACTATAAAGATATCGCTACGCTGAAAAACTACATCACCGAAAGCGGTAAGATTGTCCCAAGCCGTATCACCGGTACCCGTGCAAAATACCAGCGTCAGCTGGCTCGCGCTATCAAACGCGCTCGCTACCTGTCCCTGCTGCCGTACACTGATCGCCATCAGTAATCGGTCACGGTCCATTAATACGACTTTGAGAGGATAAGGTAATGCAAGTTATTCTGCTTGATAAAGTAGCAAACCTGGGTAGCCTAGGTGATCAGGTAAACGTTAAAGCGGGCTATGCTCGTAACTTCCTGGTACCGCAGGGTAAAGCTGTTCCAGCTACCAAGAAAAACATTGAATTCTTCGAAGCACGTCGCGCTGAACTGGAAGCTAAACTGGCTGAAGTTCTGGCAGCTGCTAATGCTCGCGCTGAGAAAATCAATGCACTGGAAACTGTTACCATCGCGTCTAAAGCTGGCGACGAAGGTAAACTGTTCGGTTCCATCGGTACTCGCGACATCGCTGACGCTGTAACTGCAGCTGGCGTTGAAGTGGCTAAGAGCGAAGTTCGTCTGCCGAACGGCGTTCTGCGTACCACTGGCGAACACGAAGTGAGCTTCCAGGTTCACAGCGAAGTATTCGCGAAAGTGATCGTAAACGTAGTAGCTGAATAATTCGTTATTCAACGAGACGTAAAAACGCCGACCATTGGTCGGCGTTTTGCTTTCTATTTTTCGTCAGGTATTAGTTTCGCAAGTAGATCCATTCACCATTCTCTTGTGTCCATAAGTCAGGATGGTTTGCTGGCGTTAGATGCATACGATCACTCCTTATGTCTCGGTCCTGCGGCACTCGCTCGAAACCTAAACCCGAGTAGATTGCTGCTGAATTTGATAAGGAACGCAGACCAATTTTCAAATCATGGGGTAAATCAGAATACGCGTTTAGCAATGCAGCAATGATGAATCCGAGGGCATTAGAAACGCCTGTAACAGTGTGAAGTTGGTCGATATAAAGATCGATTGTTGGTAGTTCAGATGACCAGCAATTAGGCATTTGGGCAGGAAGGGTTACAACGTATCCTATCGTTTGGCCGGTATAGTCTGGAGTACCATAACCAGGTCCCAAAACCACTTCGTGTATTGTGTATTTACTGTTGGGTTCGAAGGATTCGACATCTTGCAATAAATATTTCAGTTCTGCGGTTAACCTCGCACCCGCGTAAGCTTTATTGTATTTCTGGGCGTGAATATTATCTAATGTAGCTTCATGGTTCCATCCAAAAGAATTATCACCATTCATTGTTACTCCATCGTAAGCATTACACTTCGTTGCTAACTTATTGAATGCTTGCCAGTCAGAGAGATCTAGTTTGTGGATCTCAACAGTACGTCTGCCATCGCAATTATGATCTCTTCCACGATTTGACAGTAATGTAGCGCGTGCGTATTGATGAAATTTTAATTTTGCTGGTTTGTCGGTGGACGAAAAACGGGTAATGCTGCCAACTTACTGATTTAGTGTATGATGGTGATTTTAAGGTGCTTGCGTGGCTTCCATTTCCATCAGATGTCCTTCCTGCTCCGCTACTGAAGGCGTGGTGCGTAACGGCAAAAGCACTGCCGGACATCAGCGCTATCTCTGCTCTCATTGCCGTAAAACATGGCAACTACAGTTCACTTACACCGCCTCTCAGCCCGGTACGCACCAGAAA
>NZ_MIIV01000527.1:0-17966 GCF_001743015.1 Shigella sp. FC1567 | reverse complement strand
CAACTGCACCGCGCCACTGGCGGATGCGGCGTGAACGCCTTATCCGCCCTACATGTGCGTTCCCCGTAGGTCGGATAAGACGCGACAAGCGTCGCATCCGGCATCTGCACCGTCGCCACTGGCGGATGCGGCGTGAACGCCTTATCCGCCCTACATGTGCAATCCCCCAGGCCGGATAAAACACGGCAAGCGTCGCATCCGGCGTTACCACCGGGCGTATTCTTTTTGAATCCCATCACAAACCCCGCACTCCCCTTTTCCCTTTTCTCCGGCGACGGCTAAATTAGAACTCATCCGACCACATAACAATTATTTTACATACTGGACAATTTTATGAGCTACCCGTCGCTGTTCGCCCCGCTGGATTTAGGTTTTACCACGTTAAAAAACCGCGTGTTGATGGGCTCAATGCACACCGGGCTGGAGGAATACCCGGACGGTGCCGAGCGGCTGGCAGCGTTTTATGCCGAACGCGCCCGTCACGGCGTGGCGCTGATTGTCAGCGGCGGCATTGCACCAGATTTAACAGGCGTTGGCATGGAAGGTGGCGCAATGCTCAACGACGCCAGCCAGATCCCACACCATCGCACCATTACCGAAGCGGTACATCAGGAAGGCGGCAAAATAGCCCTGCAAATTTTGCATACCGGGCGCTACAGCTACCAACCGCATCTGGTCGCTCCCTCCGCATTGCAGGCCCCCATCAACCGTTTCGTTCCTCACGAACTCACCCATGAAGAGATCCTGCAACTGATCGACGATTTCGCCCACTGCGCGCAACTGGCACGGGAGGCAGGATACGACGGTGTAGAGGTAATGGGGTCCGAAGGGTATTTGATCAACGAATTTCTGACGCTGCACACCAATCAGCGTAGTGACCAGTGGGGCGGCGATTACCGCAACCGGATGCGATTTGCCGTAGAAGTAGTGCGTGCGGTGCGCGAACGCGTCGGCAACGACTTCATTATTATCTACCGACTGTCGATGCTCGACCTGGTCGAAGACGGCGGGACTTTTGCCGAAACGGTAGAGCTGGCGCAGGCCATTGAAGCGGCGGGCGCGACCATTATCAACACCGGCATTGGCTGGCATGAAGCACGTATTCCGACCATTGCCACGCCCGTGCCGCGCGGCGCATTTAGCTGGGTCACGCGCAAACTGAAAGGCCACGTCTCGCTGCCGCTGGTAACCACCAACCGGATTAACGATCCGCAGGTTGCCGACGATATTCTCTCGCGCGGCGATGCCGATATGGTATCGATGGCACGACCGTTTCTTGCTGATGCGGAACTGCTGTCAAAAGCGCAATCGGGGCGAGCCGATGAGATCAACACCTGCATTGGCTGCAATCAGGCCTGCCTCGATCAGATCTTCGTTGGCAAAGTCACCTCGTGCCTGGTGAATCCTCGCGCCTGCCACGAAACCAAAATGCCAATCCTTCCTGCCGTGCAGAAAAAAAATCTGGCGGTGGTCGGTGCGGGACCTGCTGGGCTGGCGTTTGCCATTAACGCGGCGGCGCGTGGGCATCAGGTAACATTGTTTGATGCCCACAGCGAGAGCGGCGGGCAGTTTAATATCGCCAAACAGATCCCCGGCAAAGAGGAGTTTTACGAAACGCTGCGCTATTACCACCGGATGATCGAAGTGACGGGCGTGACGCTGAAACTCAATCACACCGTGACGGCGGATCAGTTACAGGCGTTCGATGAAACGATCCTCGCCAGTGGGATCGTGCCGCGCGTTCCGCCTATCGACGGGATCGATCATCCGAAGGTATTGAGTTATCTCGATGTACTGCGCGACAAAGCGCCGGTAGGCAACAAGGTTGCCATCATCGGTTGTGGCGGGATTGGTTTTGATACGGCGATGTATTTAAGTCAGCCGGGCGAATCCACCAGCCAGAATATCGCCAGGTTCTGTAATGAGTGGGGGATCGACAGCAGCCTACAACAGGCTGGTGGCTTAAGCCCGCAGGGAATGCAGATCCCGCGTAGCCCACGGCAAATTGTGATGCTCCAGCGCAAAGCCAGCAAACCGGGACAGGGGTTAGGCAAAACCACCGGCTGGATCCATCGCACCACCCTGCTCTCGCGGGGTGTGAAAATGATCCCAGGCGTAAGTTATCAGAAGATTGACGATGACGGGCTGCATGTGGTGATCAACGGCGAAACGCAGGTATTAGCTGTGGACAATGTGGTGATCTGCGCAGGGCAAGAGCCAAACCGCGCGCTGGCGCAACCGCTGATTGATAGCGGGAAAACTGTGCATTTAATTGGCGGCTGCGATGTGGCTATGGAGCTGAACGCACGACGGGCAATTGCCCAGGGAACACGGCTGGCGCTGGAGATTTAAATCGTTATTTGAAGCGCCGGATGCAACGCATCCGGCACGTCGCGTTAATCAATAAACAAGGCGGGAGAAATGCCGAATCGCGTTGCCAATTTTTTAGCGTGTTCCAGCGTTAATTTCCTCTTCCCGCTCAAAACGCGTGACACCATAGATTTACTGCCAATTTCCGGCAGATCGGCAAGGGTTAAACCATATTGATCCATAAGGGTACGAATCACGGCTATACCGCCAGGCATGGCTTGAGCCATGGCATTAAATTCCGCAAATTCGGGCGCTGATTCTTCCCACGCGGTTATTTTGGCACACACCAGATCCAGCAAGGGGTTTTCAGGATCGTTGAGCAGCAGATGATCTACCAGTTCCAGCGCCTGGGTGTATTGTTCCTCGTTCTGAATACCCGCCAGAAAAGGTACCACCGCAGTTAGCTTTTCTCCTGCTTGCAAGATGTCGGCAATCGCAATCATTTTTTCCCCTTAGTACGATGAACAGCGGTAAAGAAATCGTATTCTTTATGCGTCATAACTTCACGTATGTAGCACTTTTGCGATTCAAAAAAGACCATTGCTACAACACGTAATTCATTGCCCCCAACATTGAAAACATAATGCTTATCCAGATATTTGAAGTTATCCAGAGATGGGAATACTGCTTTTAATGACTCAGGTTTTTTGAAATATCCCTTAGCAATCATGTTCCCCAGAGCCACCAACTCCGTTTTATGTTGCGGGTATTTTTCCGCAGCATCTTTCAATGCTTTTTGAGTTATCAGGTGCATTCTTCATCACGTCCGTTGACAAATTGGCAATATGATAACATCCGTTGACAGATTGGCAACGTATGAATTTATCTGTGTGACGGAAGAATAAACGTAGAAAAACGCTAAACAAGAGAATGTAGAGGATGGTGAGAGGGATTTTTTGTTTTATGGAAGCGCGATTCCAGAACTGGGCAGACATTGCCGGATGCGACGCTTGCCGCGTCTTATCCGGCCTGGGAGTAACGTGCTGAACGTAGGCCGGATAAGGCGTTAACGCCGCATCCGGCAGGTAACTCCCAATCTTACCGACGACGCCCCAGCTTCACTGCTTTCAGCACCACAAATTTATTATTCGTGGCGATGGTGGTGCAGTTGCCGAAAATCTTCTTCAGTTTATGGAAGTAATCCAGGTGACGGTTGGCAACAATATACAGCTCGCCGTTGATTTTCAGGCAGCGGCGGGCATGGTGGAACATCTCCCAGGCGACGTTATCGGTCAGCGCATGTTGTTGGTGAAACGGCGGGTTGCAGAGCACAGCATTAAAGCGGAAAGGCTCCACGCCGGAGAGCGCGTTGTTGATCATAAACTCGCTGCGATCCAACGCCTCTGGCATGTTGGTTTCAACGTTCAAACGGCTGGAAGCAACCGCCATCGGCGATTCATCGACAAACACCACTTTCGCCTGCGGATTTTTATCAAGCAGCGTCAGACCAATAACGCCATTACCGCAACCGAGATCGACAATCTCCCCTTCGAGATTCTCTGGCAGATGTTGCATAAAGAAGCGCGCGCCGATATCAAGCCCGGTGCGGGAGAAGACATTCGCATGGTTATGGATAGTCCAGTCAGTACCTTCCAGCTTCCAGCTAACGGTCTGCGGCGCATCGGCCAGCGGCGGTTCATTGAACGTGCAATTAATCAGGCGCGCTTTTTTCCATGCCAGCGTGGTGGTGGTCGGGCCGAGCACTTTTTCGAACAGTTCCAGCGTGGAAGTGTGAATGTCACGGGCTTTGGCACCGGCAATAATACGTGTATCCGACGTGACCACTTTGCGCAGCGCACGCAGTTGTTGTTCCAGCAATGCCAGTGTTTTCGGCACTTTGATCAGCACCACACCCGGCTGTTGCGGGTAGTCGGCGGTGCTGTCGAGAAACTTCACGCTCGACTCATCAATCCCGTTGAGGCGTAAATTCTCGCGCGTCGCCAGTTCACTGATGTATGAGTCGCCAATGCTGTACGGCTTATGTTCCGCCAGCGCGCAGCTTAACGCACCAAAGGCATCATTCAGGATCAACACCGGGCCGCGGATTTCTGTGTCGTCCAACTGTTGCAGCAAATATTCATCCGCCGCTTCCCACGACTGTAGCGGGTTAACGTCATCCGTCGCCGGAAAACGTTGTAGTGTCAGTGAACGGAAACCGTTGTCTAAGTGGCTCATCGGCCCTCCTGAATGATAAAATTTCGACGTTGCCCCTGAAAAGGGTGCGTGAGTATACCCTTTTTCTCTTTTTCGTGGGCGGTTATGAGCAATCTTACTTATCTTCAGGGTTATCCCGAGCAGCTACTTTCCCAGGTGCGAACGCTGATTAACGAACAGCGTCTGGGCGATGTGCTGGCAAAACGCTATCCGGGAACACACGACTACGCCACCGATAAAGCCCTCTGGCAATATACTCAGGATCTAAAAAATCAGTTTCTGCGCAATGCCCCGCCGATCAATAAAGTGATGTATGACAATAAGATCCATGTGCTAAAAAACGCGCTCGGGTTACATACCGCTGTTTCTCGTGTGCAGGGCGGCAAGCTGAAAGCAAAAGCAGAGATCCGCGTCGCTACTGTGTTTCGCAACGCGCCGGAACCGTTTTTACGTATGATCGTGGTGCACGAACTGGCGCACCTGAAGGAGAAAGAGCATAACAAAGCGTTTTACCAGTTGTGCTGCCATATGGAGCCGCAGTACCACCAGCTGGAGTTCGACACCCGGCTGTGGCTAACGCAGTTGTCGCTTGGGCAGGACAAAATCTGAAAATGATGTCAGGCGTTATCTTTTCTTTCTTTAGCGCCTAAAATCGACCTCCCCCCTTTCGTTAAGGATAACGACCATGCAGCCCCGCCTTCTTCTCCGTATTTGTTTTTCTCGCCGGACTCTAAAGATTGCCTGCTTACTGTTACTTGTGGCAGGAGCGACCATTTTTATCGCCGATCGAGTAATGGTCAACGCCAGCAAGCAGCTGACCTGGAGCGATGTCAACGCAGTTCCGGCGCGTAACGTGGGCTTATTGCTGGGGGCCAGGCCGGGTAATCGCTACTTTACCCGACGTATTGATACCGCAGCAGCGTTGTACCACGCCGGAAAAGTGAAATGGCTACTGGTAAGTGGCGATAACGGACGTAAAAATTACGATGAAGCATCAGGTATGCAGAAGGCTTTGATCGCTAAAGGCGTACCGGCGAAAGTGATCTTCTGCGACTATGCCGGATTCTCAACGCTGGATTCGGTAGTGCGTGCCAAAAAGGTTTTTGGTGAAAACCATATCACCATTATCTCGCAAGAATTTCATAACCAACGCGCCATCTGGCTGGCAAAACAGTACAGCATCGACGCTATCGGTTTTAACGCGCCTGACCTCAATATGAAGCACGGTTTTTATACTCAACTGCGAGAGAAACTCGCTCGTGTCAGCGCCGTGATTGACGCCAAAATCCTCCATAGCCAGCCGAAATATCTCGGGCCATCGGTCATGATTGGGCCGTTTAGTGAGCATGGCTGTCCGGCAAAAGAATAATGCGTATCTGCGCACGTCGAAGATGAAAAAGGCGTGCTACATTGACGACAGAATCCCTTTATGGAGTATCCACGCGTTATGATACGTTTCGCTGTGATTGGTACGAACTGGATCACTCGCCAGTTCGTCGAGGCCGCCCATGAGAGCGGTAAATACAAGTTAACCGCCGTATATTCCCGCAGCCTTGAACAGGCCCAGCACTTCGCCAATGATTTTTCTGTCGAGCATCTGTTTACCTCGCTGGAAGCGATGGCGGAAAGCGATGCCATTGACGCGGTGTATATTGCCAGCCCGAATGCCCTGCACTTTTCCCAGACACAACTTTTCCTTAGCCATAAAATTCATGTGATTTGCGAGAAACCACTGGCGTCGAATCTGGCGGAAGTGGATGCCGCCATTGCCTGTGCGCGGGAAAATCAGGTGGTGCTGTTTGAGGCATTTAAAACCGCCAGCCTGCCGAACTTTCATTTGCTGCGCCAGGCGCTGCCGAAAGTCGGCAAATTGCGTAAAGTCTTTTTCAACTATTGCCAGTATTCCTCGCGGTATCAACGTTACCTGGATGGTGAGAATCCCAACACCTTTAATCCGGCATTCTCTAACGGTTCAATTATGGATATCGGCTTTTACTGCCTGGCGTCGGCGGTGGCATTATTCGGTGAACCGAAAAGCGTGCAGGCAACCGCCAGTTTGTTGGCAAGCGGCGTAGATGCCCACGGCGTGGTGGTGATGGATTACGGTGATTTCAGCGTTACGTTGCTGCACTCAAAGGTCAGTGATTCTGTCCTGGAAAGCGAGATTCAGGGCGAAGCGGGATCGCTGGTGATTGAAAAACTGTCTGAATGCCAGAAACTGTGCTTCGTGCCGCGTGGCAGCCAGATGCAGGATCTCACCCAGCCGCAGCATATTAATACCATGCTCTACGAAGCAGAGCTGTTTGCTACCCTGGTGGATGAGCATCTGGTGGATCATCCAGGGCTGGCGGTCAGTCGCATCACCGCCAAACTGCTGACTGAGATCCGCCGCCAGACTGGGGTGATTTTTCCGGCAGATAGCGTAAAACTATAATTGCCAAAGTAAAACAGTGTAAAAGGTATGTAACAGACCATTGACTGGCTGAATGGTCTGTCATACTTTGTTACCTGCAAAGGGGAGTAACTTCATTGCCGGTCGATCGTCATTACGATGTGTGAAAAACCACATCCGGTCACCGGGCACCCCGAAAGGAATACGCAGACGTATTCCTTTTTTGTTGTAAGTGAGACCTTGCCGGAAGGCGAGGTCTATGCATAAAAAGCAGCGGCTGACGTCTTCCGACGTTGGCCGTTTTTTTTATGTGTAAGGAACTTCTATGAATACTGTCGGCACGCCGTTGCTATGGGGCGGATTCGCTGTTGTTGTCGCCATTATGCTGGCTATCGACCTGTTGTTGCAGGGGCGTCGTGGGGCACATGCCATGACCATGAAACAGGCTGCGGCCTGGTCGCTGGTTTGGGTGACGCTGTCGTTACTGTTTAACGCCGCTTTCTGGTGGTATCTGGTGCAAACCGAAGGTCGCGCCGTTGCCGATCCACAGGCACTGGCCTTTCTCACGGGTTATCTGATTGAGAAATCGCTGGCGGTCGATAACGTCTTTGTCTGGCTGATGTTGTTCAGCTATTTCTCTGTTCCGGCGGCATTACAACGCCGCGTGCTGGTGTATGGCGTGCTCGGGGCGATTGTTCTGCGTACCATCATGATCTTCACTGGCAGCTGGCTAATTTCGCAGTTCGACTGGATCCTGTATATCTTCGGTGCCTTCCTGCTGTTTACCGGCGTGAAGATGGCGCTCGCCCATGAAGATGAATCAGGCATTGGCGACAAGCCGCTGGTGCGCTGGCTACGCGGTCATTTGCGCATGACCGACACCATCGACAACGAGCATTTCTTTGTGCGTAAGAATGGATTGCTGTACGCCACACCGCTGATGCTGGTACTGATTCTGGTGGAATTGAGCGACGTGATTTTCGCCGTGGATAGCATTCCGGCTATCTTCGCCGTGACCACTGACCCGTTCATTGTGCTGACCTCAAACCTGTTTGCGATCCTCGGCCTGCGTGCGATGTATTTCCTGCTGGCGGGCGTAGCAGAGCGTTTCTCGATGCTCAAATATGGCCTGGCGGTGATCCTGGTGTTTATCGGTATCAAGATGCTGATTGTCGACTTCTACCATATTCCAATCGCCGTCTCGCTGGGCGTGGTGTTTGGCATTCTGGTGATGACGTTTATTATCAACGCCAGGGTGAATTATCGGCATGATAAGCAGCGGGGAGAATGATTCGCTGTATATTAAGCCATTCCTAGAGATAACTCATTCCAGACAAAGGTGAGCTATTAATTATGTAATTGGCTTGTAGCTCTTTACAAAAAGACCGCACGGGTGTTGGTGGCGTCAAAATCGCCGAAGCGTTCCCTGGAGGCCGGGGCGACGCGCATGGATGCGCGGCGAGGGCGCATCTTACAGGGACGTTCCCTTGCGCCCGACCCGGTAGCCGCAAGGGATAAGCTGAGGGAATCGCGCAGCGGCGATTTTGTTCGCCAGAGCCTGGGGGTGCAGGGGGCGGCGGCGATTGGCTGCCCCCTGCGCGCTCCCTGCGCCAGTGACTTTATATGGCATAGCACATTAAAGGAGCGCAACCGTTCTCATATTCCAAATAGTTTTGCCCATATGTTATCTAATCAGCCTTAGTAGCCAGTCCTTCCCTCTGTTTATGTCAAACAAATGTAACAATTAAGTTGCAAAATATGACCTCTCTTTAAAATCCAGCATTTTTCGCTTCCCGAAGCTGTAACTTTCCTTATACTCGACCTTGCAAACACTTTGTTACATCCTGAAAGATGCGTCGACAGAACGCACCAGGGATGTGCGACAACACAATGAAAGGATCGAAAAATGACTACGCAACGTTCACCGGGGCTATTCCGGCGTCTGGCTCATGGCAGCCTGGTAAAACAAATCCTGGTCGGCCTTGTTCTGGGGATTCTTCTGGCATGGATCTCAAAACCCGCGGCGGAAGCTGTTGGTCTGTTAGGTACTTTGTTCGTCGGCGCACTGAAAGCCGTTGCCCCCATCCTGGTGTTGATGCTGGTGATGGCATCTATTGCTAACCACCAGCACGGGCAGAAAACCAATATCCGCCCTATTTTGTTCCTCTATCTGCTGGGTACCTTCTCTGCTGCTCTGGCCGCAGTCGTTTTCAGCTTCGCCTTCCCTTCTACCCTGCACTTATCCAGTAGCGCGGGTGATATTTCGCCACCGTCAGGCATTGTAGAAGTGATGCGCGGGCTGGTAATGAGCATGGTTTCCAACCCCATCGACGCGCTGCTGAAAGGTAACTACATCGGGATCCTGGTGTGGGCAATTGGCCTCGGTTTCGCACTGCGTCACGGTAACGAGACCACCAAAAACCTGGTCAACGATCTGTCGAATGCCGTCACCTTTATGGTGAAACTGGTCATTCGCTTCGCACCGATTGGTATTTTTGGTCTGGTTTCTTCTACCCTGGCAACCACCGGTTTCTCCACACTGTGGGGCTACGCGCAACTGCTGGTCGTGCTGGTTGGCTGTATGTTACTGGTGGCGCTGGTGGTTAACCCATTGCTGGTGTGGTGGAAAATTCGTCGTAACCCGTTCCCGCTGGTGCTGCTGTGCCTGCGCGAAAGCGGCGTGTATGCCTTCTTCACCCGCAGCTCTGCGGCGAACATTCCGGTGAATATGGCACTGTGTGAAAAGCTGAATCTGGATCGCGATACCTATTCCGTTTCTATTCCGCTGGGTGCCACCATCAATATGGCGGGCGCAGCAATCACCATTACCGTGTTGACGCTGGCTGCGGTTAATACGCTGGGTATCCCGGTCGATCTGCCCACGGCGCTGCTGTTGAGCGTGGTGGCTTCTCTGTGTGCCTGTGGCGCATCCGGCGTGGCGGGGGGTTCTCTGCTGCTGATCCCGCTGGCCTGTAATATGTTCGGTATTTCGAACGATATCGCCATGCAGGTGGTTGCCGTCGGCTTTATCATCGGCGTATTGCAGGACTCTTGCGAAACCGCGCTGAACTCTTCAACTGACGTGCTGTTCACTGCGGCAGCTTGCCAGGCGGAAGACGATCGTCTGGCAAATAGCGCCCTGCGTAATTAATTGTTTAACCCCTTTCGTCTACGGCGGGAGGGGTTTTCTCTACTTTAAACGGATCAATTCCCCTTTTCTGCATCCGCCAGAAACGAATGATATTCAAGCCATTCATAAGCAGAAAACTACCCTCAATCATTGTGCCGCCTATCGACCCCGCCCAGAAGTTGTGAATCACCCAGCAACACGTTGAAAACCACATCACGCAGCGCATGGTGAGCCCTTTACAGCGGAACAGCGCCCTGGTACTGACAATCGTACCGATAACCGGCAATAGTTCGACAGGATGATGGAACTTCGCGAGGCCAATTCCGCCAGTCAGCACAATAAAAATCGCCATTACCCATAAGCTGCGCGTGCGTAAGGATAATCAATGTACGAATGGCATTAAGGATGGCACTGGCACCAGCGGGATAGGTGCCCAGAAGAAAAAAATGTACGCCAATAACGGCGCTATAGACCGAAAGCTGCTTTTTGAAGCGACGGTCGTCACGATTGAAAAATGTTGTGATACCAATCAGAAAGGCGATGAAACCCACGCCCTGGGCCAGCCAATACGCGGTCATGATAAATCCTTATCAGGTATGGAAAAGCAAACGGCGCTTCACATTATGAAACGCCGTTTTTTATTAACAACTCATTTCGACTTTATAGCGTTACGCCGCTTTTGAAGATCGCCAGTTCGCGGAAGTCGTTACGCTCGTTGCAGGTTTGTTTACCGTTGGCAAACTCAACGATGGTGTCGATAAATTCTTCCAGCAACTGCGGCATCGCTTTACCGTGGATCAGCTGACCCGCGTCAAAGTCGAGCCAGTGTTTTTTCTTCGCCGCCAGTTCACTGTTGGTGGCGATTTTCACCGTCGGCACAAATCCACCGTATGGCGTGCCGCGACCAGTACTGAACAGCACCATATGGCAGCCCGCACCCGCCAGGGCGCTGGTCGCTACGGCATCGTTACCCGGCGCACTTAACAAGTTCAGCCCTGGCGTTTTCAGACGCTCGCCGTAACGCAGCACGTCAACCACGACACTGGAACCCGCTTTCTGGGTACAGCCAAGTGATTTGTCTTCCAGCGTGGTGATACCGCCCGCTTTGTTCCCCGGTGATGGGTTTTCGTAGATCGGCTGATCATGGGCAATAAAGTACTGTTTAAAGTCGTTGACCATGGTGACCAGTTTTTCAAACGTTGCTTCGTCGCGGCAATGGTCCATCAGCAACTGCTCTGCGCCAAACATCTCCGGCACTTCGGTCAGTACGGTAGTACCGCCGTTAGCAATCACGTAGTCAGAGAAACGCCCCAGCATCGGGTTAGCAGTAATACCAGAAAGACCGTCAGAACCACCGCACTCCAGACCAAACTTCAGTTCGCTGAGTTTGCCTGGCTCGCGTTTATCGTTGCGCATCACGTTATACAGCTGATGCAAATGCTCGATCCCGGCTTCGATCTCATCATCCTGCTGTTGGCAGATCATGAAATGAACGCGTTCAGGATCGATATCGCCCAGCGTTTCACGGAATGCGGCAACCTAGTTGTTTTCACAGCCCAGACCAATCACCAGCACTGCGCCTGCGTTCGGGTGGCGCACCATGTTTTGCAGCATGGTGCGGGTATTAATGTGATCGTCGCCCAGCTGTGAGCAGCCGTAGGTGTGGCTGAAGAGGAACACGCCGTCGGTACCTTCAGCGTTGTTGGTCTCTTTCAGAAAACGGTTCTGGATCTGCCGCGCGATGCCGTTGACACAGCCCACGGTTGGCAGGATCCACAGCTCGTTACGCACCCCGACATCGCCGTTAGCGCGACGATAGATCTGCACTTCACGATCTGCCGCTTGCGCAGGCAGATCCTGAAAATCAGGTTGATAGCGATACTGATCCAGATCGCTCAGATTCGTGCGCGTATTGTGGGCGTGGACGTGTTCCCCCGCCGCAATATCCGCCAATGCATAACCAATCGGCAGGCCATATTTGATGACATTGGCCCCTTTTGCGATATCCGTTAACGCAAATTTATGTCCACGAGCAACATCCTGGCGCAGCGTAACAGTCTGGTTATCGACACTGACTTCTGTGCCTTCAGCCAAATCCGCTAAAGCGACCGCGACGTTATCCAGCGCATGGATCTTGATGTATTGCATATCAACCCCAGACCTTAGTTCAGTTCAATGGCGAAGTAGTCACGCGCATTGTTAAAGCAAATATTTTTCACCATCTCGCCCAGCAGGTTGATGTCCGCCGGTGCTTCGCCCGCTTCCACCCAGCGACCGATCATCTGGCACAGAATGCGGCGGAAGTATTCGTGACGGGTGTATGACAGGAAGCTACGGCTGTCAGTCAGCATACCGACAAAGCGGCTCAGCAAACCGAGCTGCGCCAGTTGGGTCATCTGACGTTCCATACCGTCTTTCTGATCGTTAAACCACCAGCCGGAACCGAACTGCATTTTGCCCGGCATACCTTCGCCCTGGAAGTTACCGATCATGGTGCCCAACACTTCGTTATCGCGCGGGTTCAGGCAGTACAGAATGGTTTTCGGCAGCAGGTTTTCTTCGTTCTGCTTGCTCAGCAGCTTAGACAACTCTTCTGCCATCGGACGGTCGTTGATGGAGTCAAAGCCTACATCCGGCCCCAGCAGTTTGAACTGACGCAGGTTGTTATTACGCAGCGCGCCAATGTGGTACTGCTGTACCCAGCCGCGACGTGCATATTCGGCACCAAGGAACACCAGTACCGCAGTTTTGAACTGTGCCACTTCGTGCTCGCTCAGGGTTTCGCCAGCCAGACGGCGCGCCAGAATGCTGTCCAGTTCCGCTTCGTTCGCTTCAGCAAACATCACCACGTCCAGCGCATGGTCAGACACTTTACAGCCGTGAGCGGCGAAGTGATCCAGACGTTTGGTCAAGGCAGTTTGCAGGTCAGCAAAGCGGCGAATGTCGGTATCGGAAACTTCGCCCAGCTTCGCCATGTAGTCGTTAAAGGTCGCCTGTTCGATGTTGAAGGCTTTGTCCGGACGCCAGCTCGGCAGCACTTTGATGGTGAAAGAGCCGTCTTTGGCGATCTCTGCGTGATGCTCCAGAGAATCGATCGGGTCATCGGTGGTGCCGACCATTTTCACGTTCATCTGCTGCATGATGCCGCGCGCGGAGAAGTTATCCTGCGCCAGCAGTTCGTTACATTCGTTCCAGATTTCATCGGCAGTTGACGGAGAAAGCAATTTGCCAGTGATACCAAACGGACGACGCAGTTCGAGGTGCGTCCAGTGGTATAACGGGTTGCCGATAGTGTGCGGAACAGTCGCCGCCCAGGCGTCAAATTTTTCACGGTCAGACGCATCACCGGTACACAGACGCTCGGCCACACCGTTGGTACGCATAGCGCGCCATTTGTAGTGATCGCCTTTCAGCCAGATGTCATACAGGTTTTTAAAACGATAGTCTTCCGCAATCTGCTGCGGCGGCAAATGGCAATGGTAATCGAAAATCGGCTGGTCTTTTGCGTAGTCGTGATACAGACGGCGGGCAAATTCGGTATCTAACAGGAAATCTTCAGTCATAAACGGAGTCATTTTCGTCTTCCTCTCAACGAGTGAGCTAGCTTGCTTATGGTGCGATGCTGACAAAGTTATCACACCAATTTCCAGAGTCCGAAGATATTTTCGTGAGTTAGATCAATAAACGTAGTTAAAAAAATTACTCTCAAAGTGGTAAATCTCGCTGCAGGCCGCGCCAGTACTGGCCTCGCTGTCGTCAGGTAATGTCCCTACAAATATTCGCACATTTATGATGGCTCTCACCTTTTAAAGTTGTATGACAAGTCATCTTTCTGCCGTCGCAAATCATAAGTCGACGGAATGCAAATTGCCGATTCATTCATTTGTTAGATGAATCGGGTTAACCGGTACGGAAGCCGAATTAGCACGAAACTTTCATGGCAACGTTCGGGGCGTGCCGGTTTTTTTTCGGTTACCCGGTCGTAACTAACATCTTCAGCCTCTGGCGGGATGATGGCCGCGCTTCCTGCGGATATAACAAAACGATGAGGTTTTACATGCGTAAAATTAAAGGGTTACGTTGGTATATGATCGCACTGGTGACGCTTGGCACCGTGCTTGGTTACCTGACGCGTAACACTGTGGCGGCAGCTGCGCCAACTCTGATGGAAGAGTTAAACATCTCCACCCAACAGTATTCCTATATCATCGCAGCCTATTCTGCTGCTTATACGGTCATGCAACCGGTAGCGGGCTATGTACTGGATGTGCTGGGTACGAAAATCGGTTATGCAATGTTTGCTGTACTGTGGGCCGTATTCTGTGGTGCAACCGCGCTGGCTGGTAGCAGGGGTGGCCTGGCGATTGCTCGTGGTGCAGTCGGTGCCGCGGAAGCAGCGATGATCCCGGCGGGTCTGAAAGCCAGCTCCGAATGGTTCCCGGCGAAAGAGCGTTCCATCGCGGTAGGTTACTTTAACGTAGGTTCTTCGATTGGTGCGATGATTGCGCCGCCGCTGGTGGTATGGGCAATCGTAATGCACAGCTGGCAGATGGCATTTATCATCTCCGGTGCATTGAGCTTTATCTGGGCGATGGCATGGCTGATTTTCTATAAACATCCGCGCGACCAGAAGCATCTGACCGATGAAGAACGCGACTATATTATTAATGGTCAGGAAGCCCAGCACCAGGTGAGCACGGCGAAGAAAATGTCCGTTGGTCAGATCCTGCGTAACCGTCAGTTCTGGGGTATCGCGCTGCCGCGTTTCCTGGCAGAACCAGCCTGGGGTACTTTTAACGCGTGGATCCCGCTGTTCATGTTTAAAGTTTACGGCTTTAACCTGAAAGAGATCGCGATGTTCGCCTGGATGCCGATGCTGTTTGCTGACCTCGGTTGTATCCTCGGTGGTTACCTGCCGCCGCTGTTCCAGCGTTGGTTTGGTGTGAACCTGATCGTTTCCCGTAAGATGGTCGTAACGCTGGGTGCAGTGCTGATGATTGGCCCGGGTATGATCGGCCTGTTCACCAACCCGTATGTCGCAATTATGCTGCTGTGTATCGGTGGTTTTGCTCACCAGGCACTGTCTGGCGCGCTGATTACGCTCTCTTCTGACGTGTTCGGTCGTAACGAAGTGGCGACGGCGAACGGTTTAACCGGGATGTCCGCATGGCTGGCAAGTACGCTGTTTTCGCTGGTTGTCGGTGCACTGGCTGACACCATCGGCTTCAGCCCGCTGTTCGCAGTACTGGCAGTGTTCGACCTGTTAGGTGCGCTGGTTATCTGGACCGTGTTGCAGAACAAACCGGCGATTGAGGTAGCGCAGGAATCACATAACGATCCCGCACCGCAACATTAACGTTTAACGTAAGTTATAACGACGAAGCCGCCTTATCAGGCGGCTTCGTCGTTTATATAGAAAAAAGCGTTTGTCCGCTTTGCAGGGTTAATTGATGGTTGGCAAGGAAGGCGTAAAGATTACTGACAATTTGCCCATGTAGTACCCGGCCTGTTTATCCATCACGCTGAATTTATCGACTGCCAGAGCCAAGGGTGTCGGCACACACATCACGGCATAGCGAATACCGGGCAGTACCACCGGACGCACACTTTTCAGGTTAATGCTGTTCCAGACCATATTTTCATTATTGCGCACATCAATTTGCCCACCGGTTTCCGGGTTGTACATTTTGACCCGGTAATCAATGCGTTCTCCCTCGTCGGTAGAGGTTCCTCCCTGACGATAGATAGAGAAGTCACCGTCTCTGCGCCCTGCAGCTGGTCGCCCTTCATCTTTGAGCATGATTTCATAACTGATGGCATTACCGTTAAAACCATCGTACAGGCACATGTCCAACATGGTCAGATCTTGCGCGTAGTTGCTGCCGTTAACGCTTCCTGTTGGATGCAAGTCTAACTGCACCCTCGGCGTGGCGTGGGCGAACTCCGGGAAGAACACGTCAATATGGTTGGGGTCGAGCGTATTCAGGGTAATATTTGCGAAATAGTCCTGGGCCGGGCTGTTCGAATGTAATTTAACTTTCCCCTTCCAGACGCCACCAATCGGCAAATTCTTCATCTCTGTCTGCTCAAGGTAGAGCGTAAGAAACTTTGTATCGTATATATAATAATGTTGACCATCTTCTGTACATGAAGATCTATTAGAATCCTTAAGATTCGTCTGAAGCCCTTTGCCCCCCCTTGCATCCTAGCGGCGCTTCATCGCTACTTACAATGGCTGTTTTAAATCCTTTGAGTTTTACCGGCCAACGCATCCCACTGCGTTGTTCAGTTAAATAGATTTGTACTGTCGATATATTTCCATTAGCTGTACAGGTTTGTTGGAGGTCAGGATACGAACATTCATACCACATATATCCATTATTTCCTGCCGACGCTTCATCCTTCCAGAAGTAATAATCCGCTCTACCAGATGCCAAATCATACGTAATTTCACTGGTCACGTCAGGAGCTGCCTGAACGCCAGTGAGCGTGCCAAACAAGCCCAATATCGCCGCAATCAATCGATTTCTCATGGTGCAACCTCCCTTTGCGCCGTCTGAACGTTTCCACGTAATTTAGGCTGTTTCAACTCCGGTAATTGTGAATAAGTCACCACACTACAAGTAACATCTCCGCTGTAACGAATGCTGGCGCGTTTCTTTTCAACACTCAGTGGACACTTAAGGAATTGCTGCCCGGAAAGCAGATAGAGCTCTTTTTCGCTGCCGTTAATTTCAAGTGTAAATCCGCCATCTTCAGCTACCAGTAACATGGCGCTGTTCAGCCCCACAATCGGGAATTTTTTCACCGCTGCCGGCAGTAATAAACGACCGATATAGTTGTAGTTAAAGCTGGCAGACACTTCGCGATAGCGCAGCTTGCCAGGCAACAACATTAATTCACGATTCCCTGCACCGTTAATGATGTTTGTTGTCCCCTGCTGATTGCCCTGGCTACTGTCGTTAACCTCAACAAAACCAGACTGAAATCCAGGATAAGGGAACAACACACTGTCGCTTTGACCAAGCTGCAAAGTTCGGCTGCCTGCCACCCGCGCTTCGAGTTGCAGATCCTGACTCTCTTCATCCTGTTCAGAGAAGCCTTTCACATCCACCAATACCGCACCCAGCAAATCGTCTGTACCACTGGCTCCCAAATTAACGCCATAGCGACTGACAGCCAGCGTAGAGCTATAAGTGCCCGTAAAGGCCGAAAGATGATCATGATTCTTACGGTCATAACTATCAGATACGGTAGCGTAGACATTTCCGTATTGCCCATCCCAACGCCCGTTAACCGCGCTGTTTATGGTATCGGTGTTCAGGCCTCCGACGGTTACGCCAAGTTCTTTATGGCTGAATGAATCATTATAAAAGGTATGCGATAACTGCCATGACGTTTGATCGCCATTGGATTTGCCCCTATATTTCCAGACATCTGTTATCACTTAACCCATTACAAGCCCGCTGCCGCAGATATTCCCGTGGCGAGCGATAACCCAGCGCACTATGCGGATGCCATTCGTTATAATGCTCGAACGCCTCTGCAAGGTTCTTTGCTGAACCGCCCCGGGAATCCTGGAGACTAAACTCCCTGAGAAAGAGGTAAACAGGATGACTAAAAATACTCGTTTTTCCCCCGAAGTCCGTCAGAGGGCGATTCGTATGGTTCTGGAAAGTCAGGGCGAATATGACTCACAGTGGGCGGCAATTTGTTCCATTGCCCCAAAGATTGGCTGTACACCGGAGACTCTGCGTGTCTGGGTACGCCAGCATGAGCGGGATACCGGAGGCGGTGATGGCGGGCTCACCACCGCTGAACGTCAGCGTCTGAAAGAGCTGGAACGTGAAAATCGTGAACTGCGCCGCAGTAACGATATCCTTCGCCAGGCTTCCGCTTATTTTGCGAAGGCGGAGTTCG
>NZ_MIIV01000526.1:0-18001 GCF_001743015.1 Shigella sp. FC1567 | reverse complement strand
ACACTGGAGCGTCTTCTGAGCCTGCTGTCGGCCTTTGAGGTCGTGGTATGGATGACGGATGGCTGGCCGCTGTATGAATCACGCCTGAAGGGAAAGCTGCACGTTATCAGCAAGCGTTACACTCAGCGCATTGAGCGACATAATCTGAATCTGAGACAACATCTGGCAAGGCTGGGACGGAAGTCACTGTCGTTCTCAAAATCGGTGGAGCTGCATGACAAGGTCATCGGGCATTATCTGAACATAAAACACTATCAGTAAGTTGGAGTCATTACCTGAAAAAGGCGTGTTTCTCGCCAGTAATAACGAAATAATTGCCGAAGAACATTTCACCGGCGAAATTAAAAAAGAAGAAGCCAAAAAAGGCACTATTGCCTGGTCTATTCTCTCTTCTCATAATACGTCCGGAAATATGGATAAACTTAAAATTAAGTTTGATTCATTAGCCTCTCACGATATTACCTTTGTTGGTATTGTACAGACCGCTAAAGCGTCCGGAATGGAACGTTTCCCGCTGCCGTATGTGCTGACCAACTGCCATAACTCACTCTGCGCAGTCGGCGGCACCATTAACGGTGATGACCATGTTTTTGGTTTATCGGCAGCTCAGCGTTATGGCGGTATTTTTGTGCCTCCGCATATTGCGATCATCCATCAATATATGCGTGAGATGATGGCAGGCGGGGGCAAAATGATCCTCGGGTCAGACAGCCACACCCGTTACGGTGCATTAGGGACAATGGCAGTCGGTGAGGGCGGCGGTGAGTTGGTAAAACAGCTGCTTAATGACACCTGGGATATCGACTATCCGGGCGTGGTTGCGGTGCATCTGACCGGAAAACCTGCGCCGTATGTGGGGCCACAGGATGTGGCGCTGGCTATCATTGGCGCGGTGTTCAAAAACGGTTACGTCAAAAACAAAGTCATGGAGTTCGTTGGACCGGGCGTTAGCGCGCTCTCTACCGATTTCCGTAACAGCGTTGACGTGATGACCACGGAAACCACCTGTTTAAGCTCCGTCTGGCAAACTGATGAAGAAGTGCATAACTGGCTGGCGCTGCACGGTCGCGGCCAGGATTACTGCCAGCTTAACCCTCAACCGATGGCGTACTACGATGGCTGCATCAGCGTTGATTTAAGCGCCATCAAACCAATGATTGCGCTGCCGTTCCACCCGAGCAACGTGTATGAAATCGACACACTGAACCAGAACCTGACCGACATTCTGCGTGAGATTGAAATTGAGTCCGAACGCGTGGCGCACGGTAAAGCCAAACTCTCGCTGCTGGATAAAGTGGAAAATGGTCGCCTGAAAGTGCAGCAGGGGATTATCGCGGGCTGTTCTGGCGGTAACTACGAAAACGTCATCGCGGCGGCGAATGCACTGCGCGGTCAATCCTGTGGCAATGACACCTTCTCGCTGGCGGTTTACCCGTCATCACAGCCGGTGTTTATGGATTTAGCCAAAAAAGGTGTGGTAGCAGATTTGATTGGCGCAGGCGCAATCATCAGAACCGCGTTCTGCGGCCCATGCTTTGGCGCGGGCGATACGCCAATCAACAACGGATTAAGTATTCGCCACACCACGCGTAACTTCCCGAACCGCGAAGGCTCTAAGCCAGCTAATGGGCAGATGTCAGCGGTGGCGTTGATGGACGCTCGTTCTATCGCTGCGACTGCGGCAAACGGTGGCTATTTAACCTCTGCCAGCGAACTTGATTGCTGGGACAACGTGCCGGAGTACGCCTTCGATGTAACGCCGTATAAAAACCGTGTTTATCAGGGCTTTGTGAAAGGGGCAACTCAGCAACCGCTGATTTACGGACCGAACATTAAAGACTGGCCGGAATTGGGTGCGCTGACTGACAATATCGTCCTGAAAGTGTGCTCGAAGATCCTCGACGAAGTGACCACCACCGACGAACTGATTCCTTCCGGTGAAACCTCTTCTTATCGTTCAAATCCGATTGGTCTGGCGGAGTTTACCCTGTCACGCCGCGATCCCGGTTATGTTGGCAGAAGTAAAGCGACTGCTGAGCTGGAAAATCAGCGTCTGGCGGGGAATGTCAGCGAGCTGACAGAGGTGTTTGCGCGCATTAAGCAGATTGCTGGTCAGGAGCATATTGATCCGCTGCAAACTGAAATTGGCAGCATGGTATATGCGGTGAAACCAGGCGATGGTTCTGCGCGTGAACAGGCGGCGAGCTGCCAGCGTGTGATTGGCGGTCTGGCGAATATTGCCGAAGAGTACGCGACTAAACGCTACCGTTCTAACGTCATCAACTGGGGGATGTTACCGCTGCAGATGGCGGAAGTGCCAACCTTTGAAGTGGGGGATTACATTTACATCCCTGGCATTAAAGCGGCGCTGGATAATCCGGGTACGACGTTTAAAGGTTATGTGATCCATGAAGATGCGCCGGTAACGGAAATTACGCTCTATATGGAAAGTCTGACTGCTGAAGAGCGCGAGATTATCAAGGCGGGTAGTTTGATTAACTTCAATAAAAACCGTCAGATGTAAAAAGCGCCATGTGAATGTAGGTCGCATTCGGCACTTATTGTCGGATGCGATGCTTGCGCATCTTATCCGACCTACAAATCGCATCGAACCGTAGGCCGGATAAGGCGTTTACGCCGCATCCGGCAAATAGTTAATTGCTCTTACTTCTTCGCCTCTGCAACCACTTTACTACCCACGCCGCGGTTATTGTATTCCCACATGCGGTTGTAGTTAGTGTCATTCAGATTGCGCTGTATTTCGTCGTTATCATCTACGCTGCCGGTATTACCCGCAAACGGACGATTAGAGATCACCGCATCGGCCCACGGTTTAGCCGTGTTAAAACCTTCGTTGATGGCGCTATCACGGATCACCACCTGACCGTTGGTATTGGCATCAACATCCAGCGAGCGGCCCAGTTGCGCCACACCATCACCGAAAGCATTGAAACGGCTGTTTACGGCGAGGAAACCGTAGTAAATGTTGGACAGCGTAGCCGGTGCAAACACATACGCTTCTTGCTGAGTACGTGAGTTCACCACGCGGAATTCGGTGTTATCGAACACCACTGCGCCGCGACCAGAAACGATATCCACATCCCCTTCAATGTAGCTGTTGGTCACCAGCGTACGCGGCTGACGATTCGTTTCCAGACGGTTCTGCACACCGCTGTTGGTGACAAAGAAGGTGTTCTGACGACCGAGAATGTTAACGTTGTTAATCTGTACCTGGTCACCATCAGTACGCAGTGCCACCGCCGGATGGTTACCTGCATCTACGCTATCGCCCAGCGTGTTTTCGATGGTCAGGTTTTGCAGTTGCAGGCCATTGTTTTGTGACCAGAAGACCGCAGAGCAGAGAACACCGATACTGTCGCTGCGTTTGCTCTGGCAGCTATCGTACATATACCACGCTGGTTTACCTGGCATATATTTGCCGCGCGGGTTGACGTCGTGACGCCAGTCGGCAGGGCTCATGCCCCCATCAAGGGAAAGCCCAATCTTCACATCAATCGGTTTTTCACCTGTACCGTACAGAGTAATTCCACCCGGAGCAGCAGGGACATACACCGTTCCCTGATACTCACCAGGCATCACGGCAATATACTGGCGCTTGTTGGTACGCTTGATAATTGCCGCATCTACCGCCGCCTGAATCGTGGTATGCGTTACACCTTGAGTGCCCGCCGGGCCGACAACAAAGTCAGGTTGCGCAGGCAGGGTAATCGGGGAAGGATTCCACGCTGCAGCACCTGGTGTCAGGGATGCAAAATAGTGTTGAGCATCGAAATTCTGCGCTTCTTTTGCCGACAGAATCGGGCGAGAAGAGGTACCAGGCGCAGTTTGATCAGAAGGACGTTGATCGGGTGGTGTTGAGCTACAGGCGGTCAGCGTCACGCTAAAAGCCAATGCCAGCGCCAGACGGGAAACTGAAAATGTGTTCACAGGTTGCTCCGGGCTATGAAATAGAAAAATGAATCCGTTGAAGCCTGCTTTTTTATACTAACTTGAGCGAAACGGGAAGGTAAAAAGACAAAAAGTTGTTTTTAATACCTTTAAGTGATACCAGATAGCATTGCGCCATCTGGCAGAGTGATTAACTAAACATCGCGGTAATCGATGCGCTTGCCAGAGAGTGGAAATGAACGTTAAACCCGACCATCGCGCCGCTGGCTCCTTCATCGACATCAATATGCTCTACATCCAGCGCGTGAACGGTAAAAATGTAGCGATGGGTTTCGCCTTTCGGCGGCGCTGCGCCATCGTATCCGGTTTTACCAAAATCGGTACGCGTCTGCAAAACGCCGTCTGGCATTGCTACCAGACCAGAGCCAAACCCTTGCGGTAATACGCGGGTATCAGCGGGTAAATTAACAACTACCCAGTGCCACCAGCCGGAGCCGGTTGGCGCATCCGGGTCGTAGCAGGTGACAACAAAACTTTTCGTTCCCGCAGGAACATCATCCCACGCCAGATGCGGTGAAATATTATCGCCATCGTAACCCATGCCGTTAAAGACATGACGATGCGGCAGCTTATCGCCATCGCGCAGATCATTACTGATGAGTTTCATGAACCCTCCTTTCTAGTTTGCAGAAAGTGTAGCCAGAAACCCACACGCTGACTTCCCGTTATTGGCAAAAAAATGTTTCATCCTGCACCGCACGGTTAACCGCTGCGGTCAGACGCTGCAACTGTTGCGGGAGAATAATATAGGGCGGCATCAGGTAAATCAGTTTGCCAAAAGGCCGGATCCATACCCCCTGTTCGACAAAGAATTTTTGCAGCGCCGCCATATTCACCGGACGAGTTGTTTCGACTACGCCGATTGCCCCCAGCACGCGCACATCGGCAACCATTTCGGCATCACGGGCGGGGGCAAGTTGCTCGCGCAGCTGTACTTCAATAGCCGCCACCTGTTGCTGCCAGTCGCCAGATTCGAGAATCGCCAGGCTGGCGTTTGCAGCCGCGCAGGCCAGCGGATTGCCCATAAAAGTTGGCCCGTGCATAAAGCAGCCGGCTTCGCCGTTACTGATGGTTTCTGCAACCTCGCGCGTGGTGAGTGTGGCGGAAAGGGTCATTGTGCCGCCGGTTAAGGCTTTACCGAGGCACAAAATGTCCGGCGCGATTTCTGCATATTCACAGGCAAACAGTTTGCCGGTACGACCAAATCCGGTGGCGATCTCGTCGGCAATCAGCAAGATACCTTCGCGATCGCACATTTTGCGGATTCGTTTTAACCATTCCGGATGGTACATGCGCATCCCGCCTGCGCCCTGGACAATCGGTTCAATGATCACCGCCGCGATTTCATGACGATGCGCCGCCATCAGGCGGGCAAAGCCAACCATATCGCGTTCATCCCATTCACCATCCATGCGGCTTTGCGGGGCGGGAGCAAACAGGTTTTCTGGCAGATAGCCTTTCCACAGGTTGTGCATTGAGTTGTCCGGATCGCACACCGACATCGCGCCAAAGGTATCGCCATGATAACCATTGCGGAAGGTCAGAAAACGCTGGCGCACTTCGCCTTTGGCTTGCCAGTACTGCAACGCCATTTTCATCGCCACTTCCACCGCTACGGAACCGGAGTCCGCGAGAAAAACGCATTCCAGTGGTTGCGGCGTCATCGCCACCAGTTTGCGGCACAGCTCAATGGCTGGCGCATGGGTGATACCGCCAAACATCACATGCGACATGGCATCAATTTGCGACTTCATCGCCGCATTAAGCTGCGGGTGATTGTAGCCGTGGATCGCCGCCCACCAGGACGACATACCGTCAATCAGGCGTCTGCCGTCAGACAAAATCAGCTCGCAACCTTCGGCGCTCACCACCGGATAAACCGGCAGCGGGGAGGTCATGGATGTGTATGGGTGCCAGATATGGCGTTGGTCAAAGGCAAGATCGTCCTTTGTCATAATCGACTTGTAAACCAAATTGAAAAGATTTAGGTTTACAAGTCTACACCGAATTAACAACAAAAAACACGTTTTGGAGAAGCCCCATGGCTCACCGCCCACGCTGGACATTGTCGCAAGTCGCAGAATTATTTGAAAAACCGTTGCTGGATCTGCTGTTTGAAGCGCAGCAGGTGCATCGCCAGCATTTCGATCCTCGTCAGGTGCAGGTCAGCACGTTGCTGTCGATTAAAACCGGTGCTTGCCCGGAAGATTGCAAATATTGCCCGCAAAGCTCGCGCTATAAAACCGGTCTGGAAGCCGAGCGGTTGATGGAAGTTGAACAGGTGCTGGAGTCGGCGCGCAAAGCGAAAGCGGCGGGATCGACGCGTTTTTGCATGGGCGCGGCGTGGAAGAATCCCAACGAACGCGATATGCCGTACCTGGAGCAGATGGTGCAGGGGGTAAAAGATTTAGGGCTGGAGGCGTGTATGACGCTGGGCACGTTGAGTGAATCTCAGGCGCAGCGCCTCGCGAACGCCGGGCTGGATTACTACAACCACAACCTCGACACCTCGCCGGAGTTTTACGGCAATATCATCACCACCCGCACTTATCAGGAACGCCTCGATACGCTGGAAAAAGTGCGCGATGCCGGGATCAAAGTCTGTTCTGGCGGCATTGTGGGCTTAGGCGAAACGGTAAAAGATCGCGCCGGATTATTGCTGCAACTGGCAAACCTGCCGACGCCGCCGGAAAGCGTGCCAATCAACATGCTGGTGAAGGTGAAAGGCACGCCGCTTGCCGATAACGATGACGTTGATGCCTTTGATTTTATTCGCACCATTGCGGTCGCGCGGATCATGATGCCGACCTCTTACGTGCGCCTTTCTGCCGGACGCGAGCAGATGAACGAACAGACTCAGGCGATGTGCTTTATGGCAGGCGCAAACTCGATTTTCTACGGTTGCAAACTGCTGACCACGCCGAATCCGGAAGAAGATAAAGACCTGCAACTGTTCCGCAAACTGGGGCTAAATCCGCAGCAAACTGCCGTGCTGGCAGGGGATAACGAACAACAGCAACGTCTTGAACAGGCGCTGATGACCCCGGATACTGACGAATATTACAACGCGGCAGCACTATGAGCTGGCAGGAGAAAATCAACGCGGCGCTCGATGCGCGGCGTGCTGCCGATGCCCTGCGTCGCCGTTATCCAGTGGCGCAAGGAGCCGGACGCTGGCTGGTGGCGGATGATCGCCAGTATCTGAACTTTTCCAGTAACGATTATTTAGGTTTAAGCCATCATCCGCAAATTATCCGTGCCTGGCAGCAGGGTGCGGAGCAATTTGGCGTCGGTAGCGGCGGTTCCGGTCACGTCAGCGGTTATAGCGTTGCGCATCAGGCGCTGGAAGAAGAACTGGCCGAGTGGCTGGGCTATTCGCGGGCACTGCTATTTATCTCTGGTTTTGCCGCTAATCAGGCGGTCATTGCCGCGATGATGGCAAAAGAGGACCGCATTGTCGCTGACCGGCTTAGCCATGCCTCATTGCTGGAGGCTGCCAGTTTAAGCCCGTCGCAGCTTCGCCGTTTTGTTCATAACGATGTCACTCATCTGGCGCGACTGCTTGCTTCCCCCTGTCCGGGGCAGCAACTGGTGGTGACAGAAGGCGTGTTCAGCATGGACGGCGATAGTGCGCCACTGGCGGAAATCCAGCAGGTAACGCAACAGCACAATGGCTGGTTGATGGTCGATGATGCCCACGGCACGGGCGTTATCGGGGAGCAGGGGCGCGGCAGCTGCTGGCTGCAAAAGGTAAAACCAGAATTGCTGGTGGTGACTTTTGGCAAAGGATTTGGCGTCAGCGGGGCAGCGGTGCTTTGCTCCAGTACGGTGGCGGATTATCTGCTGCAATTCGCCCGCCACCTTATCTACAACACCAGTATGCCGCCCGCTCAGGCGCAGGCATTACGTGCGTCGCTGGCGGTCATTCGCCGTGATGAGGGGGATGCACGGCGCGAAAAACTGGTGTCACTCATTGCGCGTTTTCGTGCCGGAGTACAGGATTTGCCGTTTACGCTTGCTGATTCATGCAGCGCCATCCAGCCATTGATCGTCGGTGATAACAGCCGTGCGTTACAACTGGCAGAAAAACTGCGCCAGCAAGGCTGCTGGGTCACGGCGATTCGCCCGCCAACCGTACCCGCTGGTACTGCGCGACTGCGCTTAACGCTAACCGCAGCGCATGAAATGCAGGATATCGACCGTCTGCTGGAGGTGCTGCATGGCAACGGTTAATAAACAAGCCATTGCAGCGGCATTTGGTCGGGCAGCCGCGCACTATGAGCAACACGCAGAGTTACAGCGCCGGAGTGCTGACGTCTTACTGGCAATGCTCCCACAGCGTAAATACACCCACGTACTGGACGCGGGGTGTGGGCCAGGCTGGATGAGCCGCCACTGGCGAGAGCGTCACGCACAGGTGACGGCGTTAGATCTCTCACCGCCAATGCTTGTGCAAGCCCGCCAGAAAGATGCTGCAGACCATTATCTGGCGGGAGATATCGAATCCCTGCCGTTAGCGACTGCGACGTTCGATCTTGCATGGAGCAATCTCGCGGTGCAGTGGTGCGGTAATTTATCCACGGCACTCCGCGAGCTGTATCGGGTGGTGCGCCCCGGAGGCGTGGTGGCGTTTACCACGCTGGTGCAGGGATCGTTACCCGAACTGCATCAGGCGTGGCAGGCGGTGGACGAGCGTCCGCATGCTAATCGCTTTTTACCGCCAGATGAAATCGAACAGTCGCTGAACGGCGTGCATTATCAACATCATATTCAGCCCATCACACTATGGTTTGATGATGCGCTCAGTGCCATGCGTTCGCTGAAAGGCATCGGTGCTACGCATCTTCATGAAGGGCGCGACCCGCGAATATTAACGCGTTCGCAATTGCAGCGATTGCAACTGGCCTGGCCGCAACAACAGGGGCGATATCCTCTGACGTATCATCTTTTTTTGGGAGTGATTGCTCGTGAGTAAACGTTATTTTGTCACCGGAACGGATACCGAAGTGGGGAAAACCGTCGCCAGTTGTGCACTTTTACAAGCCGCGAAGGCAGTAGGTTATCGGACGGCAGGTTATAAACCGGTCGCCTCTGGCAGCGAAAAGACCCCGGAAGGCTTACGTAATAGTGACGCGCTGGCGTTACAGCACAACAGCAGCCTGCAGCTGGATTACGCAACAGTAAATCCTTACACCTTCGCAGAACCCACTTCGCCGCACATCATCAGCGCGCAAGAGGGCAGGCCGATAGAATCATTGGTAATGAGCGCCGGATTACGCGCGCTTGAACAACAGGCTGACTGGGTGTTAGTGGAAGGTGCTGGCGGCTGGTTTACGCCGCTTTCTGACACTTTCACTTTTGCAGATTGGGTAACACAGGAACAACTGCCGGTGATACTGGTAGTTGGTGTGAAACTCGGCTGTATTAATCACGCGATGTTGACTGCGCAGGCAATACAACACGCCGGACTGACTCTGGCGGGTTGGGTGGCGAACGATGTTACGCCTCCGGGAAAACGTCACGCTGAATATATGACCACGCTCACCCGCATGATTCCCGCGCCGCTGCTGGGAGAGATCCCCTGGCTTGCAGAAAATCCAGAAAATGCGGCAACCGGAAAGTACATAAACCTTGCCTTGTTGTAGCCATTCTGTATTTGTTAAATTGCGAGCGAGATCGCGTCTTCGATTGACTGCAATTTAACCAATTAAATTCTAAAATAATCACGAAAAAAATTTTACTTCCGCCTCATGCGGCGAATGTGGGAATTGCCCAGGCGGCGGGGGATAGGGGCTGGAGACAGTTATCCACTATTCCTGTGGATAACCATGTGTATTAGAGTTAGAAAACACGAGGCAAGCGAGAGAATACGCGGCTTGCACGCGAATTGGCGTTAAAGACGGCTCAAAGAAATATCTTTTATTTTTTAACTGGTTAGATAAATGCAATGGCAGTCACTGAACAGGCATCTCTTGCCATAAAACTGTCATCACTCATCTTGACAAATGTTAAAAAAGCCGTTGCTTTGGGGATAACCCGGTAAGGCCGGAGTTTTATCTCGCCACAGAGTAAATTTTGCTCATGATTGACAGCGGAGTTTACGCTGTATCAGAAATATTATGGTGATGAACTGTTTTTTTATCCAGTATAATTTGTTGGCATAATTAAGTACGACGAGTAAAATTACATACCTGCCCGCCCAACTCCTTCAGGTAGCGACTCATGAGTAAACCGTTCAAACTGAATTCCGCTTTTAAACCTTCTGGCGATCAGCCAGAGGCGATTCGACGTCTCGAAGAGGGGCTGGAAGATGGCCTGGCGCACCAGACGTTACTTGGCGTGACTGGCTCAGGGAAAACCTTCACCATTGCCAATGTCATTGCTGACCTTCAGCGCCCAACCATGGTACTTGCGCCCAACAAAACGCTGGCGGCCCAGCTGTATGGCGAAATGAAAGAGTTCTTCCCGGAAAACGCGGTGGAGTATTTCGTCTCCTACTACGACTACTATCAGCCGGAAGCCTATGTACCGAGTTCCGACACTTTCATTGAGAAAGATGCCTCGGTTAACGAACATATTGAGCAGATGCGTTTATCCGCCACCAAAGCGATGCTGGAGCGGCGTGATGTGGTTGTAGTGGCCTCTGTTTCCGCGATTTATGGTCTGGGCGATCCTGATTTATATCTCAAGATGATGCTCCATCTCACGGTCGGTATGATTATCGATCAGCGCGCGATTCTGCGCCGACTGGCGGAGCTGCAATACGCTCGTAATGATCAAGCATTCCAGCGTGGTACTTTCCGCGTTCGTGGCGAGGTGATTGATATCTTCCCGGCAGAATCGGATGACATTGCACTTCGCGTGGAACTGTTTGACGAGGAAGTGGAACGATTGTCGTTATTTGACCCGCTGACCGGGCAGATTGTTTCCACTATTCCACGTTTTACCATCTACCC
The DNA here is from genome assembly GCF_001743015.1 of Shigella sp. FC1567. Classification (NCBI taxonomy): domain Bacteria; kingdom Pseudomonadati; phylum Pseudomonadota; class Gammaproteobacteria; order Enterobacterales; family Enterobacteriaceae; genus Shigella; species Shigella sp. FC1567. The sequence goes on along the minus strand of NZ_MIIV01000526.1, from coordinate 7,076 downwards.
GAAAACGCACTACGTCACACCGCGCGAGCGCATCGTACAGGCGATGGAGGAGATCAAAGAAGAACTGGCCGCCAGACGCAAAGTGCTGTTGGAAAACAACAAACTGCTGGAAGAGCAGCGGCTGACCCAGCGTACCCAGTTTGATCTGGAGATGATGAACGAGCTGGGCTACTGTTCGGGGATTGAAAACTACTCGCGCTTCCTCTCCGGTCGTGGACCGGGTGAGCCACCGCCGACGCTGTTTGATTACCTGCCTGCCGATGGGCTGCTGGTCGTCGATGAATCTCACGTCACCATTCCACAAATTGGCGGCATGTATCGCGGTGACCGGGCGCGTAAAGAGACACTGGTGGAGTACGGCTTCCGCCTGCCATCAGCGCTGGATAACCGTCCGCTTAAGTTTGAAGAGTTCGAAGCATTAGCGCCGCAAACCATCTATGTTTCGGCGACGCCGGGTAATTACGAGCTGGAAAAATCCGGCGGCGATGTGGTGGATCAGGTGGTGCGTCCAACCGGATTGCTTGACCCGATTATCGAAGTGCGGCCGGTGGCGACACAGGTTGATGATCTTCTTTCGGAGATTCGTCAGCGAGCGGCAATTAACGAACGCGTACTGGTCACCACACTGACCAAGCGGATGGCGGAAGATCTTACCGAATATCTCGAAGAACATGGCGAGCGCGTGCGTTATCTTCACTCAGATATCGACACCGTCGAACGTATGGAGATTATCCGCGACTTGCGTCTGGGTGAGTTCGACGTGCTGGTAGGGATCAACTTACTGCGCGAAGGTCTGGATATGCCGGAAGTGTCGCTGGTGGCGATCCTCGACGCTGACAAAGAAGGCTTCCTGCGTTCCGAACGTTCGTTGATCCAGACCATTGGTCGTGCGGCACGTAACGTTAACGGTAAAGCGATTCTCTACGGCGATAAGATCACCCCATCAATGGCGAAAGCGATTGGCGAAACCGAACGTCGCCGTGAGAAACAGCAGAAGTACAACGAGGAACACGGCATTACGCCGCAAGGCTTGAACAAGAAAGTGGTCGATATCCTGGCGCTGGGGCAGAACATTGCCAAAACCAAAGCGAAGGGCAGAGGAAAATCGCGCCCGATTGTTGAGCCGGATAATGTGCCGATGGATATGTCGCCGAAAGCGTTGCAGCAGAAAATCCATGAACTGGAAGGGCTGATGATGCAACACGCGCAGAATCTGGAGTTCGAAGAAGCGGCACAAATTCGTGACCAGTTGCATCAGTTGCGTGAGTTGTTTATTGCCGCATCGTAACAGGATAGCGAAGAAGACTGATGACAAACGGAAAACAGCCTGATGCGCTACGCTTATCAGGCCTACATTTTCTCCGCAATATATTGAATTTGCGCGGTTTGTAGGCCGGATAAGGCGTTCACGCCGCATCCGGCATAAACAACGCGCACTTTGTCTTCAATAGGAAGCCGGAATTTTCCTTCGGATTTCCGTTAACCTAAAGCCTGTAACGCCTTTTCCAGCGCGTTATGTAACAACTGGCGGTCATGACGATACGGAATATCGCTGGCCTCCAGTACCTCCTGGATCACAATCCGCTCTTTCACCGCCGAGACATCCACTTTTGGCCCGACGATGACCGCATCAATGACTTTTTTACCAACATACTGCTCCATAATTGCCAGCTTGCTTTCCAGCTTCAAATTAGCCGCAGGTAAACTCAACTCACGCCCCAGATTGCCGATATAAACCATCGGCGCTGGCGTGCGGCGTAATGCCTGGGCGATTTCCTTCAGCAGCAGAATTGGCATCAGGCTGGTATAAAAACTGCCAGGCCCAATAATGATGAGATCCGCTTCATTGATAGCGTGAACTGCCTCACGCGTTGCGGGTACATTCGGCGTTAATAATAACTCTTGAATCGGCGTAGTTAACTGGTCGATATTGACCTCGCCGTAAACTTCATGCCCCTGATCGTCAATCGCCATCAGATCGACGGGATGCTCTGACATTGGAATCAAATGCGTATCCACTTTCAGCAGATTACGAATTAAATTGATGGCTTCCAGAGGCCGCACGCTAAGGTGATCCAGCGCCTTTAACATCAAGTTTCCAAGGTTGTGCCCGGAAAGTTCGCCATTGCCGCCAAAACGGTATTCAAACATCGCGGAGGCGACGCTCGGTTCCGTTATCAGTTGGTTGAGGCAGTTGCGCATATCGCCCCAGGCAATGCCGCCTTCTGAACGGCGAATACGCCCCGTCGAGCCACCATTATCCGTGGTGGTGACGATACCCGTTAAACGAGAACCCAAAGACGAAAGTGATGAGAGAACGCGTCCCAGTCCATGCCCTCCGCCGAGAGCAACGACACGATCAAGATCAGCCAGCGTACGATTGCGCATATAGTTTCCTGGAGTCAGATTATCCGCGCTACAGTAGCGCAAATTGCGGGGAAACAGCAATTAACCTGCCAATATTGAGGATACAAACTATTTTCTTCTACCTCTAAAGGACGATGCACGCTATGCCTCCCTGATGATGTATATCAAAGTAAAACTGCCATTTTCCCTTATTCTGTAGCGAAATAGCACGATCATGACGCTATATACATGATTGCATAGCGAAAGTGTGGATGGTAAAAATCTCATTTACACGCTAGTATCGGCTTAACCACTAAACACTCTAGCCTCTGCACCTGGGTCAACTGATACGGTGCTTTGGCCGTGACAATGCTCGTAAAGATTGCCACCAGGGCGAAGGAAGAAATGACTTCGCCTCCCGTATCTGGAAAGGTGTACATGGCTTCACAACTGACTGATGCATTTGCGCGTAAGTTTTACTACTTGCGCCTGTCGATTACCGATGTGTGTAACTTTCGTTGCACCTACTGCCTGCCGGATGGCTACAAACCGAGCGGCGTCACCAATAAAGGCTTTCTTACCGTCGATGAAATTCGCCGGGTTACGCGCGCCTTCGCCAGTCTGGGCACCGAAAAAGTGCGCCTGACAGGAGGTGAGCCGTCTTTACGCCGCGACTTTACCGATATCATCGCCGCTGTGCGGGAAAACGACGCTATCCGCCAGATTGCGGTCACCACCAATGGTTACCGTCTGGAACGCGATGTGGCGAACTGGCGCGATGCGGGACTTACTGGCATTAACGTCAGTGTCGACAGTCTGGACGCCCGCCAGTTTCACGCTATTACCGGGCAGGATAAATTCAACCAGGTCATGGCAGGGATTGATGCTGCATTTGAGGCCGGTTTTGAGAAGGTCAAAGTCAATACCGTGCTGATGCGTGATGTTAATCATCACCAGCTCGACACCTTTCTGAACTGGATCCAGCATCGCCCTATCCAGCTGCGTTTCATCGAACTGATGGAAACGGGCGAGGGCAGCGAGCTCTTCCGTAAGCATCACATCTCTGGTCAGGTTCTGCGTGACGAGCTACTGCGTCGCGGCTGGATCCACCAATTACGTCAACGCAGCGACGGTCCCGCGCAAGTCTTTTGCCATCCAGATTACGCCGGAGAGATTGGCCTTATCATGCCGTATGAAAAAGACTTCTGCGCCACTTGCAACCGCCTGCGCGTTTCCTCCATTGGTAAACTCCATCTCTGCCTGTTTGGTGAAGGCGGCGTTAACCTGCGCGATCTGCTGGAAGACGATACCCAGCAACAGGCGCTGGAAGCGCGTATTTCAGCGGCGCTGCGGGAGAAGAAACAGACCCATTTCCTGCATCAAAACAACACCGGTATTACGCAAAACTTATCGTACATTGGCGGCTAAAACGTCAAAAGGAGAGATCAGATGAGTCAGGTAAGCACTGAATTTATCCCGACCCGTATTGCTATTCTTACGGTTTCTAATCGTCGCGGTGAAGAAGACGATACCTCCGGTCACTATCTGCGCGATTCGGCGCAAGAAGCGGGCCATCACGTTGTCGATAAAGCCATTGTGAAAGAAAACCGCTACGCTATTCGCGCTCAGGTATCTGCGTGGATCGCCAGCGACGATGTACAAGTGGTATTGATTACGGGTGGTACTGGCCTGACGGAAGGTGATCAGGCTCCCGAAGCATTGCTGCCGTTGTTCGACCGTGAAGTTGAAGGTTTTGGTGAAGTGTTCCGGATGTTGTCGTTTGAAGAGATTGGCACTTCCACGTTGCAATCTCGTGCGGTTGCGGGCGTCGCCAACAAAACGCTGATTTTCGCCATGCCGGGTTCGACCAAAGCGTGCCGTACCGCATGGGAAAATATCATCGCGCCGCAGCTGGATGCCCGTACGCGTCCGTGTAATTTCCATCCACATTTGAAGAAATAAGTATGTCGCAACTGACCCATATCAACGCCGCTGGCGAAGCGCACATGGTGGATGTCTCCGCCAAAGCGGAAACCGTGCGTGAAGCGCGGGCGGAAGCCTTTGTCACCATGCGCAGCGAGACGCTGGCGATGATTATTGATGGTCGCCACCACAAAGGCGACGTATTTGCCACTGCGCGTATTACCGGTATTCAGGCGGCAAAACGCACCTGGGATCTGATCCCGCTCTGTCATCCGCTGATGCTCAGCAAAGTTGAAGTCAATTTACAGGCCGAGCCGGAGCACAATCGGGTGCGTATAGAAACCTTATGCCGCCTGACCGGGAAAACCGGTGTCGAAATGGAAGCATTAACCGCGGCCTCCGTGGCGGCGCTGACCATTTATGACATGTGCAAAGCGGTGCAAAAAGATATGGTGATTGGTCCGGTACGTTTGCTGGCGAAGAGCGGCGGCAAGTCGGGTGACTTTAAGGTGGAAGCGGATGATTAAAGTTCTTTTTTTCGCGCAGGTGCGCGAGTTGGTGGGAACAGATGCAACCGAAGTGGCTGCGGATTTCCCAACTGTTGAAGCGTTACGCCAGCACATGGCTGCGCAGAGCGATCGCTGGGCGCTGGCGCTGGAAGATGGCAAATTACTGGCTGCCGTCAACCAGACGCTGGTGAGTTTTGACCATCCGCTGACTGACGGCGACGAAGTAGCTTTCTTCCCGCCGGTAACCGGAGGTTAAGATGGCAGAAACCAAAATTGTTGTTGGTCCGCAGCCGTTCAGCGTAGGAGAAGAGTACCCGTGGCTGGCGGAGCGTGACGAAGACGGTGCGGTAGTCACCTTTACTGGTAAGGTGCGCAACCATAACCTGGGCGACAGCGTCAAAGCATTAACCCTCGAACACTATCCGGGAATGACTGAAAAAGCACTGGCAGAAATTGTTGATGAAGCGCGTAACCGCTGGCCGCTGGGGCGCGTCACTGTGATTCACCGCATCGGGGAATTATGGCCGGGCGATGAAATCGTTTTTGCCGGTGTCACCAGTGCGCATCGCAGCAGTGCGTTTGAAGCCGGGCAGTTTATTATGGATTATCTCAAAACCCGCGCACCGTTCTGGAAGCGCGAAGCCACGCCGGAAGGCGACCGCTGGGTTGAAGCTCGGGAGAGCGATCAGCAGGCGGCAAAACGCTGGTAGTTTTTTGTTAGCCGGATAAGGCACCGCTGCGTCCGGCAATTTCACCGCTCAGTACATGCGTTTACGCTGCGTCGATGCACAGCCTCATCATTTTGCAGTATCCTTAAGATATTCCTTATATCTTCAGGAGATCGTCATGGACAGATTCCCACGTTCTGATTCAATCGTACAACCCCGGGCTGGCTTGCAAACTTATATGGCGCAAGTCTATGGCTGGATGACCGTTGGCTTGTTGCTGACCGCATTTGTTGCCTGGTATGCGGCTAATTCCGCGGCCGTGATGGAGCTGTTGTTCACTAACCGTGTCTTTTTAATCGGTCTGATCATCGCGCAATTAGCATTGGTTATTGTGTTATCAGCGATGATTCAAAAGCTGAGCGCAGGTGTAACGACGATGCTCTTTATGCTTTATTCGGCGCTGACGGGTCTTACGCTTTCCAGTATATTCATTGTCTATACCGCTGCTTCTATCGCCAGTACTTTCGTCGTTACTGCCGGGATGTTCGGCGCAATGAGCCTGTACGGTTACACCACGAAGCGCGATTTAAGTGGCTTTGGCAATATGCTGTTTATGGCGTTAATCGGCATTGTGCTGGCATCGCTGGTCAACTTCTGGCTGAAAAGCGAAGCATTGATGTGGGCAGTTACCTACATCGGCGTGATTGTCTTTGTCGGATTGACGGCGTATGACACTCAGAAATTGAAAAATATGGGTGAGCAGATTGATACCCGCGACACGTCGAACCTGCGCAAATATTCCATTCTTGGCGCGTTAACCTTGTATCTGGACTTCATCAACCTGTTCCTGATGTTGCTGCGAATTTTTGGCAACCGCCGTTAATTCTTTTTCACCATCAATATCCCGGCCATGTGTCGGGATTTCTTTTCTTACTAAAAACGACACTTAACAAGTACCAGGTATAAAATACGCCTTATGGCCGAGCGGAAGCGTTTTCCGTATCCATAAATACAAAAGTATTTTGTATGCGTGGGTTTAAATTTATTGATGGTGAATATTAATATTTTTTCTAAGGACAACTAAAAGAATGGAATCATACTCACAAAACAGCAATAAATTAGATTTTCAGCACGAGACCAGGATATTAAACGGTATATGGCTCATTACCGCTTTAGGTTTGGTGGCAACCGCAGGACTGGCCTGGGGAGCTAAGTATCTCGAAATTACGGCAACCAAATATGATTCACCAACAATGTATGTCGCCATAGGGTTATTATTAGTTTGTATGTATGGCTTAAGTAAGGATATCAACAAGATAAATGCCGTCATCGCAGGCGTAATATATCTGTTTTTACTCTCTTTGGTGGCGATTGTCGTTGCAAGTTTAGTTCCTGTATATGCCATTATCAGGTAATGTTGCCAACTTACTGATTTAGTGTATGATGGTGATTTTAAGGTGCTTGCGTGGCTTCCATTTCCATCAGATGTCCTTCCTGCTCCGCTACTGAAGGCGTGGTGCGTAACGGCAAAAGCACTGCCGGACATCAGCGCTATCTCTGCTCTCATTGCCGTAAAACATGGCAACTACAGTTCACTTACACCGCCTCTCAGCCCGGTACGCACCAGAAA
>NZ_MIIV01000525.1:0-18019 GCF_001743015.1 Shigella sp. FC1567 | reverse complement strand
ACACTGGAGCGTCTTCTGAGCCTGCTGTCGGCCTTTGAGGTCGTGGTATGGATGACGGATGGCTGGCCGCTGTATGAATCACGCCTGAAGGGAAAGCTGCACGTTATCAGCAAGCGTTACACTCAGCGCATTGAGCGACATAATCTGAATCTGAGACAACATCTGGCAAGGCTGGGACGGAAGTCACTGTTGTTCTCAAAATCGGTGGAGCTGCATGACAAGGTCATCGGGCATTATCTGAACATAAAACACTATCAGTAAGTTGGAGTCATTACCCGCGACCCTTTGTTTATAAAAACCTGACAGAATTAAAGGTTATTTTTTTCCTTCAACCCATTTGCCATCAACATAAAATGCTGACCAGCCAGTCGCCTTTCCGTCTTTTTCCGAAGAGACATATTGCTGTTTGGTTTTACGGCTAAAGCGAACCATGGTCTTATTACCTTCCGGATCCTGCTGTGGCGCATCGGCCAGATAACGCAGTTTTTCCGGCAGACGGTCGCGGAAGCGATAAAGCTCTTCCACCAGTGGCGCACGCGTTTCACGCGATTTCGGGAAAGTGTTGGCAGCCAGGAAAACACCCGCAGCGCCGTCACGCAGCACGAAATAAGCATCTGATTTTTCGCACGGCAGCTCAGGTAATGGCACCGGATCTTCTTTCGGTGGTGCCACTTCGCCGTTACGTAAAATCTTACGTGTGTTTTTACACTCTTCGTTGGTGCAGGCCATGTATTTACCGAAACGCCCCATTTTCAGGTGCATTTCAGAGCCACATTTTTCACACTCAACGATCGGGCCGTCATAACCTTTAATGCGGAATTCGCCCTCTTCGATCTCGTAACCGTCGCAGGTTGGGTTATTACCACAGACATGCAACTTACGTTTCGGATCGATGAGATAGCTGTCCATCGCCGTGCCGCATTTCGGGCAACGACGTTTTGCGCGCAGCGCGTTGGTTTCAGCGTCTTCGCCTTCCAGTACGTTCAGCACTTCGTTTTCCGGCACCAGGTTAATGGTGGTTTTGCAACGCTCTTTCGGCGGCAGCGCATAACCAGAACAGCCAAGGAATACCCCGGTGCTCGCTGTGCGAATCCCCATTTTGCGACCACAAGTCGGGCAGTCAATGCTGGTCAGAACCATCTGGTTCGGGCGCATACCACCCTCTTCCGGATCTTTTTCAGCTTTATCTAACTGCTGGGTGAAATCCGAGAAGAAGTGATCCAGTACAGCTTTCCACTCTGCTTCGTGATTTGCCACCTGGTCGAGGCTGTTTTCCATCTGTGCGGTGAAGTCGTAGTTCATTAACTCGCGGAAATTTTCTTCAAGGCGATCGGTGACGATTTCGCCCATTTTTTCCGCATAGAAACGACGATTTTCTACTCGCACGTAGCCACGATCCTGAATGGTCGAAATGATCGACGCATAGGTAGACGGACGACCGATACCGCGTTTTTCCAGCTCTTTAACCAGCGATGCTTCACTGAAACGGGCTGGCGGCTTGGTAAAGTGCTGGGCTGGTGTAAGTTCAACGAGCGTCAGAGCATCGCCTTTATTAACTGCTGGTAAGATGCGATCTTCATCGCCTTTACGCAACGCAGGCATCACTTTTGTCCAGCCATCAAAACGCAAAATACGACCGCGTGCTTTCAGGCGGAAATCGCCCGCACCAACGGTCAGCGTCGTGGAGTCATATTTCGCTGGGGTCATCTGGCAGGCTACGAACTGACGCCAGATTAACTGGTACAGTTTCTGCGCATCTGCTTCCATATCCTTCAGCGATTCCGCCATCACATTGACGTCAGAAGGACGAATCGCTTCGTGCGCTTCCTGTGAGTTTTCTTTGCTGGCGTACTGATTCGGACTTTCCGGCAGATATTTCTTACCAAAATTATCGCTGATATAACCGCGAACCATATTTACCGCGTCCTGACTCAGGTTAGTGGAGTCGGTACGCATGTAAGTGATATAGCCTGCTTCATACAAACGCTGCGCCATCATCATGGTTTTTTTCACGCCAAATCCAAGACGGGTGCTGGCAGCTTGTTGCAGCGTAGAGGTAATAAAAGGAGCGCCAGGTTTACTGGTTGTCGGTTTGTCTTCACGTTCCAGCACGCTGTAGCGCGCTTTTTCCAGCAGACTTACCGCAGCCTGAGTTTGTTCTTTGTTGACCGGACGGAACGGTTTGTCGTTCTGATGAGTCACCTGTAACGCCAACGCTTCACCAGATGGCGTGGTCGTGCTGGCATCGACTTCCCAGAACTCTTCCGGCACGAACGCTTTAATTTCACGCTCACGCTCGACCACCAGGCGAACCGCCACCGACTGCACACGACCGGCAGACAGACCACGAGCGATCTTTTTCCATAGCAGCGGCGAAACCATATACCCCACCACGCGGTCCATAAAGCGACGCGCCTGCTGGGCATTAACACGATCAATATTCAGCTCACCCGGTTTGTTAAATGCCTGGCGGATCGCGTTTTTAGTAATTTCGTTAAACACCACTCGGCTATAGCGCGCATCATCACCCCCAATCACTTCCCGCAGGTGCCATGCAATGGCTTCCCCTTCGCGGTCAAGGTCGGTTGCGAGATAGATGTGGTCGGCTTTTTCAGCCAGTTGTTTCAGTTCAGAGACGACCTTCTCTTTACCAGGCAACACTTCATAGTGCGCCTCCCAATTGTGCCACGGGTCAACCCCCATACGGTTGACGAGAGCGCCACGTTCATCCTTTTTAGGCTTTTTAGCCGTCTTGGTGGAGGTAGAGTCGGCACTCTTTTTGGCAGCTGAGCCACTGGTCGGCAAATCGCGGATGTGACCGACGCTGGATTTCACCACGTAGTCACTACCCAGATACTTGTTGATCGTTTTGGCTTTTGCCGGGGACTCAACGATGACAAGAGCTTTACCCATATTCACCTTACCTAATTTGATTCTTCCAGGAATGCGTCGCACGTTGATAAACCTTCCACTGGCAACGAGTTACCGATATGGACTCGTTCTCTGCGGATATCAACCCCTTGTCGTGACTCTGTTCACGAAAATTCAGGTGACTGAGTTAACAGGTCTTGGCCTACAGGCGCTATAGCACGACGGAATTTTGGTCGAATGTCAAGCAAATCTATTGCCAGATTGACGAAAGCGTCACACTGTACCTGATAAAATCCGATACGCAACTTTATTAGCATGCAAAATCCAAAGTTGCCAGTAAGGCGCTCTTGCCACCAGCGTGGTATATTTGTCTGCAAGCCATGCCTGGCGTAGACTAATGTCCTTATTTAAGGAGTAAATAATGAACAAAGAGACACAACCCATCGACCGCGAAACGCTGTTGAAAGAGGCCAACAAAATCATTCGTGAGCATGAGGATACGCTCGCAGGGATTGAAGCCACCGGCGTCACGCAGCGTAATGGCGTGCTGGTATTTACCGGCGACTACTTTTTAGATGAACAAGGATTGCCAACAGCCAAAAGCACCGCGGTGTTTAATATGTTCAAACACCTGGCCCATGTGCTTTCAGAAAAATATCATCTGGTTGATTAAAGCAAAACGCGAGGTCTTAGCCTCGCGTTTGTCTTTTACATCAATGGCTTTTGACCCCGCTGCCACCAGCGTAGCAACAATCGATCGGCGCTCTCTGCCGCGCTGCCGGTGAATCGGTCAATGAGTCGTTTACACTGCATATAGCGTACATTAACCACTTCACGGCCTTCCATCAGGCTAAGAATAACTTCATCACTGGTGTTGATTTCATCAACCAGGCCTTTCTCTACCGCCTGTTGTCCGTACCAGTGTTCACCTGTTGCCACCTGTTCAATATCCAGAGACGGACGCATACGCTTCACAAAATCTTTAAACAACTGATGCGTTTCGTTCAACTCTTCGCGGAATTTCTCCCGCCCTTCTTCGGTATTTTCACCCAGCAACGTCAGAGTACGCTTATACTGCCCGGCAGTGTGCAGTTCGATATCAATATATTTGCTTTTCAGGAAGCGGTTAAAGTTGGGCATTTGCGCCACCACCCCAATGGAACCCACAATAGCAAACGGTGCGGAAACAATTTTGTCCGCCACACAGGCCATCATGTAACCGCCGCTGGCAGCGACTTTGTCTACCGTAACAGTTAAAGGAATGTTTTTATCACGCAGACGCTGCAGCTGCGAAGCCGCCAACCCGTAACCATGCACCATGCCACCAGGGCTTTCCAGACGGAGCACAACCTGATCCTGCGGTTTGAATGCTGCGAGTACCGCCGTTATCTCTTCACGTAGCGAGTTCACTTCATGGGCGTCCATGCTGCCTTTAAAATCCAGCACCCAGACGCGAGGTTTACTGTCAGTTGCCACCTCGCCCAGTTTGGCTTTCGCTTTTGCTGCTTTCGCTTCTTGCTTGTGCTTTTTCTTCTGCGCTTTGTGCCACTGTTTTTGCTGATGTGAGCCCATCAGCGCCGCGGCCAGTTCTTCTTTCATCTCCTTATACTGTTCGCTGAGATTGTTGACCCGTAACTCGCCACGCTGGCGTTTATTACGTTGAGCAACATTGACAATAATGGCGGCAATCGCCGCAATCGCTAGCACAACGGTAACGATTTTCGCCAAAAACAAACCATATTCAGACAACAATTCCACGAGTCCCCACCTTGGTTAAACAACGCTTTGGCTCACAGTTTACAACAGGCATGTTAAGCCGTCTCGCAGAGATGTTATTGCAGCGAAGTATGACAAAGTATCCATTTTGCGGTGTTATCGCCCCAGGCTGATTGAAATGCCCTTCTGTTTCAGGCATAAAGCCCCAAAGTCATAAAGTACACTGGCAGCGCGACAGACAACGTCGTTGAGGAGTAGCCATGCATTACCAGCCAAAACAAGATTTACTCAATGATCGCATTATCCTGGTGACGGGAGCCAGCGATGGGATTGGTCGTGAAGCCGCGATGACGTATGCACGCTATGGTGCGACAGTGATTCTGTTGGGCCGTAATGAAGAAAAATTACGTCAGGTAGCCAGCCACATAAACGAAGAAACTGGGCGTCAGCCACAGTGGTTTATTCTCGATTTGCTGACCTGCACGTCCGAAAATTGCCAACAACTGGCACAGCGCATTGTCGTTAATTATCCGCGTCTGGATGGTGTTTTGCATAATGCCGGATTGCTCGGCGATATTTGCCCAATGAGCGAACAAAATCCGCAGGTCTGGCAGGACGTCATGCAGGTCAACGTTAATGCCACCTTTATGCTCACCCAGGCACTGCTTCCTTTATTACTCAAATCGGACGCCGGTTCACTGGTCTTTACTTCATCAAGCGTTGGACGTCAGGGACGAGCTAACTGGGGTGCATATGCAGCGTCGAAATTTGCCACCGAAGGGATGATGCAGGTACTGGCCGATGAATATCAGCAGCGCCTGCGCGTCAACTGCATTAACCCAGGCGGTACGCGCACCGCAATGCGCGCAAGCGCCTTCCCGACCGAAGATCCACAGAAACTTAAAACACCCGCTGATATCATGCCGCTCTACCTCTGGCTGATGGGCGATGACAGCCGCCGTAAAACCGGCATGACCTTTGACGCCCAACCGGGCCGTAAACCAGGAATTTCCCAATGAGTGATGAACGCTACCAACAGCGTCAGCAGCGAGTGAAAGAAAAAGTAGATGCTCGTGTGGCACAGGCCCCAGGATGAACGCGGTATTATCATCGTCTTTACCGGCAATGGAAAAGGCAAAACCACCGCGGCATTTGGTACGGCAACACGCGCAGTTGGTCACGGAAAAAAAGTGGGCGTCGTGCAGTTTATTAAAGGCACCTGGCCTAATGGCGAACGCAATCTGCTGGAACCACATGGCGTTGAGTTTCAGGTGATGGCAACGGGCTTTACCTGGGATACACAAAACCGCGAGTCTGATACCGCCGCCTGCCGCGAAGTCTGGCAACATGCAAAGCGGATGCTTGCTGATTCCTCACTGGATATGGTTTTGCTTGATGAACTGACGTATATGGTGGCGTATGACTATTTGCCACTGGAAGAAGTGGTGCAGGCGTTAAATGAACGTCCACATCAACAGACGGTGATTATCACGGGTCGAGGCTGTCATCGGGATATTCTTGAACTGGCGGATACGGTAAGTGAGCTGCGCCCCATCAAACATGCGTTTGATGCCGGTGTTAAGGCGCAAATAGGGATTGATTATTAATCTGTAAAAATGCCGGATATGACGTCCGGCATACTTTGATTAACCGTTATTACGCCCGCCAGAACGACGACCGCCGCTCACCTGACTGTGACGTTTCACCGCACGACGAATCTGATTAGCCTTCATGCGACGACGGTCTTTTTCTACAGCGACTTTAGAGCTGGTTTCTGGCGGAAGCTCCACCAGTTCGCGCAGATAGTTAGTCTGGGCGAGGTCCAGCTCCGTCCAGCCACCGCGTGGCAGACCTTTTGGCAGTGGGATATCACCGTAACGAACACGGATCAGGCGGCTCACCTGCACACCAACCGCTTCCCACAGACGACGAACTTCACGGTTACGGCCTTCGGTCAGAGTCACGTTGTACCACTGGTTGATCCCTTCGCCGCCGCTGAACTTGATGGTTTTAAAAGCTGCCGGACCATCTTCCAGTTGCACGCCACGACTCAAATCACGCAGTTTCGCGTCGTCAACCTGACCAAATACACGCACGGCGTATTCACGTTCAACTTCACGGCTTGGATGCATTAAACGGTTTGCCAGTTCACCATCGGTGGTGAACAGCAGCAGACCACAGGTGTTAACGTCCAGACGACCTACGGCAATCCAGCGTGCGCCACGCAGCTTTGGCAGACGGTCAAACACCGTCGGACGCCCTTCCGGATCGTTACGGGTACACAACTCACCTTCCGGTTTGTAATAGGCCAGAACGCGACAAATTTGTTCAGCGGACTCACGTACCGAAATCAGATGACCATCGATACGAATTTTCAGCCCAGGGGTAACTTCAACGCGATCGCCGAGTTTAGCAATTTTGCCATCAACACTCACACGACCGGCTTCAATAATAGATTCGATTTCACGGCGGGAGCCGTGGCCAGCGCGGGCCAGCACTTTCTGTAATTTTTCGCTCATAGAGCTTCCTTTTGGTGTCGCCTTCCCAGGCGTCTGATATGCTTTTGTGCAACAGTGAGTCAGAACTTACATCTGACTCACTGATAGTAAAGTCTGTTTGAACTCTTCAGGCCTTAAGTAAACGACTCGACGTTTATCGGCCTGGCTTTGAGGCGCAACATACTACACTATCTTTATGGTTAAAGCTTGTTTCGATTAACATCAGCTTAATTACCAGCCACCACCGCCTCCGCCACCCGCGCCGCCGCCAGCACCACCACCGGAATAACTTCGCCCCAACAAACTGGTATTGGCCCCGCAACTTAGGTGCGTCTGTAATGAGAATAAAACGCCGTTACGGGCAATCTCTGGAGCGCGAATCGCCGAAGAAAGCGAAGGGGCAATGCGTAACGCCCATTCCCTCCCCAAATTTGCCGATATAGCCCAACCTAGCAACGCGTAATCCAGTTTCCGTGTTTCCCCTTTCCGCCGACGTCCACTGTGTGTTGCTGCCTCTTTACGCGCAAGATAGTTAACGATAGCTTCACCGCGGGCATAACGTTGCTGCCCAGTTTGGGTAAACTTTGGCAGAAAAATATACCCCATGCCAGTGAGATAACCGGTCAGGCAAACAGCGCTAAAATAACCCGCTGGCATATACCAGTAAAAGAATACATCTCCGACATTGATATAGAGAGAATAGAAGGCCACGCCTGAACAAATCAGTGGTAAAAACAAAGTGATGATTGCACGATTAACGCAAGGCTTGTCATCATCGCGGGCAAACAAAAGCTCAAGGGAACAAAATAAAAAAGGAATAATCCAGCAGATCATAATAAACATATCGCCTACCAGACTCATTCCTGCCCAACCTACGGGACTCAGGTTACCGTAGAGAATGATCGCCAATATTGCCAGTCCACCCCATTGCAAAAACGTATCAGGCCGGTAAAACAAAGACTTTTTACGCGGCAGATAAAATTTCTGCATCCGTAAAAATGCCCTGCGTAAGACTCTGTTGCGTCTCCCCGTAAGAACGACCTTATCGCCTTTACGAAATAACGCTTCCAGTAATAACTGCTCTGCGGGCAGTAATACCTCATTATTTCTGGTCGCGCCTTCATTAACACAAATCAGGATTTGCTGGTTCTTATCATACTGATCTTCCAGATGAATTTTTCCCTTCACGATCAGATTTACGATATCGGCACAGAAACCTTTATCGTCGTAAACCAGCTTCGCATCGAGACGTAACATGCCGGGCGTGTAATCTGGCGGAATGACATCGGTTTCAATCACATCTACCGGCGTAAATTGCGGCCTGCGCTTCCAGAGATATAACCATCCACAAACCAGGAATAAACACGGAAACCAAATTAACAACGATGACGTGGAGGGTAAAAGAAGATGGCTGAAAATATTCGTCGTTTGTGGAGCCGGGGCATTGCTAAGTAACGCGTGAGGCCAGCGGTAGAGTACCGTGAAATCTTCACGATAAAACGGATCGCGGGATTCAATTCTTCCGTCCTCAAGGATGCGGCCATTTCGATATGTGTCGCCCTCTTCTCCAGTAAAGAGATCGATTTCGCTAAATGGATTACCCGCGATATCAGGGAACTTGAGTGAAAATCGGGTCTTATAGATTTCAAACGGCCAGTGGTTACCAGTCACGTTCCAGATTAACAGATCTGAATCTCCCTCACGCAGGAAAGCATTTTTAACCTGATAATGAATTTGATAATGATAGTCGCCTTGAGGCAAGAAACGTTGTTTATCGCCCACGACAATACTCATTAACCCGATATGCCAGTCAAGATGCCAGGGTTCAGGAATACCATCACGAGTGACGCCAACAATATGATAGTTCAGCAGTGCAGCGTCCCCATCAGGCTGCATCCAGAGTCGTGGTAAATCACGATAAAATCCGTGCTTAATCTGCTGATTTCGCGCCTGAAAATGAATATTTTCTTTGATGTCGAGCACCCCATCCGGTTGCAGAGTGGCTTCAACATCAAAGAGCGAGATCCCTTCTTCATAAGAAGGGATCTCCGGGTTTTCTGCATAACTTAGAGATGATACAAACAGCCCTGCTATCAACAGCAAAATGCAGCGAAACTTCCCTGCCATAGTCTTCCATCCGTGGAACGCAATTTGTTATAAGAAAGGCTTCACATCACCCACGCCTTCACGCACCACGACCGGCGTATCATCGGTAAGATCAATGACCGTTGTCGGTTTCTGTCCGAGATAGCCGCCGTGGATAATCAAATCCACCTGTTTTTCCAGACGGTCTTTAATTTCTTCTGGATCGGATTCGGTAAATTCGCTGCCTGGCAGCATTAGCGAAGTGGAAAGCATCGGTTCGCCCAGTGCTTCAAGCAACGCCTGCGCAATCGGGTTAGAAGGCACACGCATACCGATGGTTTTGCGTTTTTCCTGCAACAGACGGCGTGGCACCTCCTTCGTCCCCTTCAGGATGAAGGTATAGTTGCCCGGCGTGTTGTTTTTCATTAAACGAAACGCAACGTTATCCACGAATGAATAGGTCGAAAGTTCAGAAAGATCGCGACACATCAGGGTAAAGTTGTGACCGTCCGGCAGCTGGCGAATACGACAAATACGCTCCATCGCGTTTTTATCTTCAATTTTACAGCCGAGCGCATAGCCGGAATCAGTTGGATAAACAATCACCCCGCCTTTACGCACGATCTCCACCGCCTGGTTGATCAGACGTTGCTGCGGGTTATCAGGATGAATATAAAAAAACTGGCTCATAATTCCCTCTCTGTGGTGTTCTGCGGCTGTTCCCATAGCTGCCAGACGCCTTCAACGCCTGCGGGCAGCCAGAGTTTACGACCCAGTTCGATCCACGGGCATGGCTGATGAAAATCAGATCCTTGTGATGCCCATAAATGATGCTGACGCGCAAGTGTCGTCAACTGGGTGCGTTCATTGGGCGATTGCTGGCACTGCGCGACTTCCATCGCGTCGCCGTGGTGTTCGGCAAAATGCGCAACCAATCTTTTCAGCCATTTAGCACTAAGATTGTACCGCCCAGGATGAGCTAGCACCGCCTTACCGCCAGAATGATGAATGACATCAATAGCTTGTTCTATTGTACACCACTGTGGCGGAACGTATCCGGTTTTCCCGCGCGCCAGATACTTTTTAAAGACATCTGCCATTGAACTGGCTTTGCCGCACTCAACAAGGAAACGCGCAAAATGACCGCGCGTCACTGCGCCGCCCTGCGCCAGTCGTTGTGCGCCTTCCAGCGCCCCAGGTATTTGCGCTTTTTCAAGTCTTTCGGCAATTTGCTGCGCCCGCTGATTGCGCCGTTCTGTCTGCTGCGCGAGGAACTCACACATTAGCGGATGAGTAATATCAATATTCAGCCCGACAATATGAATTTCATGATTTTCCCAGACCGTGGAAATTTCCACGCCGGGAATAAGATTCAGCGCCAGTCCCGAACGTGAAATTTCCTCTCTTGCTGGCGCGATTGCAGCTGTGGTGTCATGGTCGGTGATCGCCAGGGTGCCGACGCGCATCTCGACTGCACGGTGCACCAATGCTTCTGGCGTCAGGCAGCCATCGGAAGCTGTGGTATGGCTGTGCAGGTCGTAAATCACTGCGTAATTCGTGTCGCTCAAGGCGCACTCCCGTTCTGGATAATGTTTTTTGCGCCGACATCATAACGGTTCTGGCAAATATTCTGAAATCAGCTGTTGACAATTAATCATCGAACTAGTTAACTAGTTCGCAAGTTCACGTAAAAAGGGTATCGACAATGAAAGCAATTTTCGTACTGAAAGCTTGGTGGCGCACTTCCTGAAACGGGCAGTGTATTCACCATGCGTAAAGCAATCAGATACCCAGCCCGCCTAATGAGCGGGCTTTTTTTTGAACAAAATTAGAGAATAACAATGCAAACACAAAAACCGACTCTCGAACTGCTAACCTGCGAAGGCGCTTATCGCGACAACCCGACTGCGCTTTTTCACCAGTTGTGTGGGGATCGTCCGGCAACGCTGCTGCTGGAATCCGCAGATATCGACAGCAAAGATGATTTAAAAAGCCTGCTACTGGTAGACAGTGCGCTGCGCATTACAGCATTAGGTGACACTGTCACAATTCAGGCACTTTCCGGCAACGGCGAAGCCCTGCTGACACTACTGGATAACGCCCTGCCTGCGGGTGTGGAAAATGAACAATCACCAAACTGCCGTGTGCTGCGCTTCCCCCCTGTCAGTCCACTGCTGGATGAAGACGCTCGCTTATGCTCCCTTTCGGTTTTTGACGCTTTCCGTTTATTGCAGAATCTGTTGAATGTACCGAAGGAAGAACGAGAAGCAATGTTCTTCGGCGGCCTGTTCTCTTATGACCTTGTGGCGGGATTTGAAGATTTACCGCAACTGTCAGCGGAAAATAACTGCCCTGATTTCTGTTTTTATCTCGCTGAAACGCTGATGGTGATTGACCATCAGAAAAAAAACACCCGCATTCAGGCCAGCCTGTTTGCTCCGAATGAAGAAGAAAAACAACGTCTCACTGCTCGCCTGAACGATCTTCGCCAGCAGCTGACCGAAGCCGCGCCGCCGCTGCCGGTGGTTTCCGTGCCGCATATGCGTTGTGAATGTAACCAGAGCGATGAAGAGTTCGGTGGCGTGGTGCGTTTGTTGCAAAAAGCGATTCGCACCGGAGAAATTTTCCAGGTGGTGCCGTCTCGCCGTTTCTCTCTGCCCTGCCCGTCACCGCTGGCGGCCTATTACGTGCTGAAAAAGAGTAATCCCAGCCCGTACATGTTTTTTATGCAGGATAATGATTTCACCCTGTTTGGCGCGTCGCCGGAAAGTTCGCTCAAGTATGACGCCACCAGCCGCCAGATTGAGATCTACCCGATTGCCGGAACACGCCCGCGCGGTCGTCGCGCCGATGGTTCACTGGACAGAGACCTCGACAGCCGCATCGAACTGGAAATGCGTACCGATCATAAAGAGCTTTCTGAACATCTGATGCTGGTGGATCTCGCCCGTAATGATCTGGCACGCATTTGCACCCCCGGCAGCCGCTACGTCGCCGATCTTACCAAAGTTGACCGTTACTCTTACGTGATGCACCTGGTCTCCCGCGTGGTCGGTGAGCTGCGCCACGATCTCGACGCCCTGCACGCTTACCGCGCCTGTATGAATATGGGGACGTTAAGCGGTGCGCCGAAAGTACGCGCCATGCAGTTAATTGCCGAGGCGGAAGGTCGTCGCCGCGGCAGCTACGGCGGCGCGGTAGGTTATTTCACCGCGCATGGCGATCTCGACACCTGCATTGTGATCCGCTCGGCGCTGGTGGAAAACGGTATCGCCACCGTGCAAGCCGGTGCTGGCATAGTCCTTGATTCTGTTCCGCAGTCGGAAGCCGACGAAACCCGTAATAAAGCCCGCGCTGTACTGCGCGCTATTGCCACCGCGCATCATGCACAGGAGACTTTCTGATGGCTGACATTCTGCTGCTCGATAATATCGACTCTTTTACGTACAACCTGGCAGATCAGTTGCGCAGCAATGGGCATAATGTGGTGATTTACCGCAACCATATTCCGGCGCAGACCTTAATTGAACGCCTGGCGACGATGAGCAATCCGGTGCTGATGCTTTCTCCTGGCCCCGGTGTGCCGAGCGAAGCCGGTTGTATGCCGGAACTCCTCACCCGCTTGCGTGGCAAGCTGCCCATTATTGGCATTTGCCTCGGACATCAGGCGATTGTCGAAGCTTACGGGGGCTATGTCGGTCAGGCGGGCGAAATTCTCCACGGTAAAGCCTCCAGCATTGAACACGACGGTCAGGCGATGTTTGCCGGATTAACAAACCCGCTGCCAGTGGCGCGTTATCACTCGCTGGTTGGCAGTAACATTCCGGCCGGTTTAACCATCAACGCCCATTTTAATGGCATGGTGATGGCAGTACGTCACGATGCGGATCGCGTTTGTGGATTCCAGTTCCATCCGGAATCCATTCTTACTACCCAGGGCGCTCGCCTGCTGGAACAAACGCTGGCCTGGGCGCAGCGGAAACTAGAGCCAACCAACACGCTGCAACCGATTCTGGAAAAACTGTATCAGGCGCAGACGCTTAGCCAGCAAGAAAGCCACCAGCTGTTTTCAGCAGTGGTACGTGGCGAACTGAAACCGGAACAACTGGCGGCGGCGCTGGTGAGCATGAAAATTCGCGGCGAGCACCCGAACGAGATCGCCGGAGCAGCAACCGCGTTACTGGAAAACGCCGCGCCGTTCCCGCGCCCGGATTATCTGTTTGCCGATATCGTCGGCACCGGTGGTGACGGCAGTAACAGCATCAATATTTCCACCGCCAGTGCGTTTGTCGCCGCGGCCTGTGGGCTGAAAGTGGCGAAACACGGCAACCGTAGCGTCTCCAGTAAATCTGGTTCGTCCGATCTGCTGGCGGCGTTCGGTATTAATCTTGATATGAATGCCGATAAATCGCGCCAAGCGCTGGATGAGTTAGGCGTATGTTTCCTCTTTGCGCCGAAATATCACACCGGATTTCGCCATGCGATGCCGGTTCGCCAGCAACTGAAAACCCGCACTCTGTTCAACGTGCTGGGACCATTGATTAACCCGGCGCATCCGCCGCTGGCGTTAATTGGTGTTTATAGTCCGGAACTGGTGCTGCCGATTGCCGAAACCTTGCGCGTGCTGGGGTATCAACGCGCGGCGGTAGTGCACAGCGGCGGTATGGATGAAGTTTCATTACACGCGCCGACAATCGTTGCCGAACTGCATGACGGTGAAATTAAGAGCTATCAGCTAACTGCAGAAGATTTTGGCCTGACACCCTACCACCAGGAGCAACTGGCAGGCGGAACACCGGAAGAAAACCGTGACATTTTAACACGCTTGTTACAAGGTAAAGGCGACGCCGCTCACGAAGCAGCCGTCGCGGCGAATGTCGCCATGTTAATGCGCCTGCATGGCCATGAAGATCTGCAAGCCAATGCGCAAACCGTTCTTGAGGTACTGCGCAGTGGTTCCGCTTACGACAGAGTTACCGCACTGGCGGCACGAGGGTAAATGATGCAAACCGTTTTAGCGAAAATCGTCGCAGACAAGGCGATTTGGGTAGAAACCCGCAAACAGCAGCAACCGCTGGCCAGTTTTCAGAATGAGGTTCAGCCGAGCACGCGACATTTTTATGATGCGCTACAGGGTGCACGCACGGCGTTTATTCTGGAGTGCAAGAAAGCGTCGCCGTCAAAAGGCGTGATCCGTGATGATTTCGATCCGGCACGCATTGCCGCCATTTATAAACATTACGCTTCGGCAATTTCGGTGCTGACTGATGAGAAATATTTTCAGGGGAGCTTTGATTTCCTCCCCATCGTCAGCCAAATCGCCCCGCAGCCGATTTTATGTAAAGACTTCATTATCGACCCTTACCAGATCTATCTGGCGCGCTATTACCAGGCCGATGCCTGCTTATTAATGCTTTCAGTACTGGATGACGACCAATATCGCCAGCTTGCAGCCGTCGCTCACAGTCTGGAGATGGGGGGGCTGACCGAAGTCAGTAATGAAGAGGAACTGGAGCGCGCCATTGCATTAGGGGCAAAGGTCGTTGGCATCAACAACCGCGATCTGCGTGATTTGTCGATTGATCTCAACCGTACCCGCGAGCTTGCGCCGAAACTGGGGCACAACGTAACGGTAATCAGCGAATCCGGCATCAATACTTACGCTCAGGTGCGCGAGTTAAGCCACTTCGCTAACGGTTTTCTGATTGGTTCGGCGTTGATGGCCCATGACGATTTGCACGCCGCCGTGCGCCGGGTGTTGCTGGGTGAGAATAAAGTATGTGGCCTGACGCGTGGGCAAGATGCTAAAGCAGCTTATGACGCGGGCGCGATTTACGGTGGGTTGATTTTTGTCGCGACATCACCGCGTTGCGTCAACGTTGAACAGGCGCAGGAAGTGATGGCTGCGGCACCGTTGCAGTATGTTGGCGTGTTCCGCAATCACGATATTGCCGATGTGGTGGACAAAGCTAAGGTGTTATCGCTGGCGGCAGTGCAACTGCATGGTAATGAAGATCAGCTGTATATCGATACGCTGCGTGAAGCTCTGCCAACACATGTTGCCATCTGGAAAGCATTAAGCGTCGGTGAAACCCTGCCCGCCCGCGAGTTTCAGCACGTTGATAAATATGTTTTAGACAACGGCCAGGGTGGAAGCGGGCAACGTTTTGACTGGTCACTATTAAATGGTCAATCGCTTGGCAACGTTCTGCTGGCGGGGGGCTTAGGCGCAGATAACTGCGTGGAAGCGGCACAAACCGGCTGCGCCGGACTTGATTTTAATTCTGCTGTAGAGTCGCAACCGGGCATCAAAGACGCACGTCTTTTGGCCTCGGTTTTCCAGACGCTGCGCGCATATTAAGGAAAGGAACAATGACAACATTACTTAACCCCTATTTTGGTGAGTTTGGCGGCATGTACGTGCCACAAATCCTGATGCCTGCTCTGCGCCAGCTGGAAGAAGCTTTTGTCAGCGCGCAAAAAGATCCTGAATTTCAGGCTCAGTTCAACGACCTGCTGAAAAACTATGCCGGGCGTCCAACCGCGCTGACCAAATGCCAGAACATTACGGCTGGGACGAACACCACGCTGTATCTGAAGCGCGAAGATTTGCTGCACGGCGGCGCGCATAAAACTAACCAGGTGCTCGGTCAGGCTTTACTGGCGAAGCGGATGGGTAAAACCGAAATCATCGCCGAAACCGGTGCCGGTCAGCATGGCGTGGCGTCGGCCCTTGCCAGCGCCCTGCTCGGCCTGAAATGCCGTATTTATATGGGTGCCAAAGACGTTGAACGCCAGTCGCCTAACGTTTTTCGTATGCGCTTAATGGGTGCGGAAGTGATCCCGGTACATAGCGGTTCCGCGACGCTGAAAGATGCCTGTAACGAGGCGCTGCGCGACTGGTCCGGCAGTTATGAAACCGCGCACTATATGCTGGGCACCGCAGCTGGCCCACATCCTTATCCGACCATTGTGTGTGAGTTTCAGCGGATGATTGGCGAAGAAACGAAAGCGCAGATTCTGGAAAGAGAAGGTCGCCTGCCGGATGCCGTTATCGCCTGTGTTGGCGGCGGTTCGAATGCCATCGGCATGTTTGCAGATTTCATCAACGAAACCAACGTCGGCCTGATTGGTGTGGAGCCGGGTGGTCACGGTATCGAAACTGGCGAGCACGGCGCACCGCTAAAACATGGTCGCGTGGGCATTTATTTCGGTATGAAAGCGCCGATGATGCAAACCGAAGACGGGCAGATTGAAGAATCTTACTCCATCTCCGCCGGACTGGATTTCCCGTCTGTCGGCCCACAACACGCGTATCTTAACAGCACTGGACGCGCTGATTACGTGTCTATTACCGATGATGAAGCCCTTGAAGCCTTCAAAACGCTGTGCCTGCACGAAGGGATTATCCCGGCGCTGGAGTCTTCCCACGCCCTGGCCCATGCGCTGAAAATGATGCGCGAAACCCCGGAAAAAGAGCAGCTACTGGTGGTTAACCTTTCCGGTCGCGGCGATAAAGACATCTTCACCGTTCACGATATTTTGAAAGCACGAGGGGAAATCTGATGGAACGCTACGAATCTCTGTTTGCCCAGTTGAAGGAGCGCAAAGAAGGCGCATTCGTTCCTTTCGTCACGCTCAGGGATCCGGGCATTGAGCAGTCATTGAAAATTATCGATACGCTAATTGAAGCCGGTGCTGACGCGCTGGAGTTAGGTATCCCCTTCTCCGACCCACTGGCGGATGGCCCGACCATTCAAAACGCCACTCTGCGCGCCTTTGCGGCAGGTGTGACTCCGGCACAATGTTTTGAAATGCTGGCACTGATTCGCCAGAAACACCCGACCATTCCCATTGGCCTGTTGATGTATGCCAATCTGGTGTTTAACAAAGGCATTGATGAGTTTTATGCCCAGTGCGAGAAAGTCGGCGTCGATTCGGTGCTGGTTGCCGATGTGCCAGTTGAAGAGTCCGCGCCCTTCCGCCAGGCCGCGTTGCGCCATAATGTCGCACCTATCTTCATCTGCCCGCCAAATGCCGATGACGACCTGCTGCGCCAGATAGCCTCTTACGGTCGTGGTTACACCTATTTGCTGTCACGAGCGGGCGTGACCGGCGCAGAAAACCGCGCCGCGTTACCCCTCAATCATCTGGTTGCGAAGCTGAAAGAGTACAACGCTGCACCTCCATTGCAGGGGTTTGGTATTTCCGCCCCGGATCAGGTAAAAGCAGCGATTGATGCAGGAGCTGCGGGCGCGATTTCTGGTTCGGCCATTGTTAAAATCATCGAGCAACATATTAATGAGCCAGAGAAAATGCTGGCGGCACTGAAAGTTTTTGTACAACCGATGAAAGCGGCGACGCGCAGTTAATCCCACAGCCGCCAGTTCCGTTGGCGGCATTTTAACTTTCTTTAATGAAGCCGGAAAAATCCTAAATTCATTTAATATTTATCTTTTTACCGCTTCGCTTACCCCTGTCGAACGTCAACTTACGTCATTTTTCCGCCCAACAGTAATATAATCAAACAAATTAATCCCGCAACATAACACCAGTAAAATCAATAATTTTCTCTAAGTCACTTATTCCTCAGATAATTGGGTAATGACTCCAACTTACTGATAGTGTTTTATGTTCAGATAATGCCCGATGACCTTGTCATGCAGCTCCACCGATTTTGAGAACGACAGTGACTTCCGTCCCAGCCTTGCCAGATGTTGTCTCAGATTCAGATTATGTCGCTCAATGCGCTGAGTGTAACGCTTGCTGATAACGTGCAGCTTTCCCTTCAGGCGTGATTCATACAGCGGCCAGCCATCCGTCATCCATACCACGACCTCAAAGGCCGA
>NZ_MIIV01000524.1:0-46185 GCF_001743015.1 Shigella sp. FC1567 | reverse complement strand
GCTTATAATCTGGTGAGATATCAGATGATTAAAATGGCGGAACATCTGAAAGGTTACTGGCCGAATCAACTGAGTTTCTCAGAATCATGCGGAATGGTGATGAGAATGCTGATGACATTGCAGGGCGCTTCACCGGGACGTATACCGGAGCTGATGCGCGATCTTGCAAGTATGGGACAACTTGTGAAATTACCGACGAGAAGGGGAAGGGCCTTCCCGAGAGTGGTAAAGGAGAGGCCCTGGAAATACCCCACAGCCCCCGAAAAAGAGCCAGTCAGTTGCTTAACTGACTGGCATTAGAGCACAGACTCCGGTTTTTTGTTTTGAGCACTCGACTTAATTGGTTGCCGGATATTCCTGAATGGTGACCTGCAGCGTTAACTGCTTATCATCACGCATCACTACAACCGGGATCACCGAACCAGGGCGAATTTCTGCCACCTGATCCATCGTCTCCAGAGCAGAGATGGCCGGTTTGTTATCCACCGAAATAATCAGATCGTTGACCTGAATACCCGCATTCGCCGCCGGGCCGTCAGGTGACACTTCATTAACCACGATCCCTTGCAGTTGATCTATACCACCGCTCTGCGCGTGCAGTGGTGCGATCTCACGTCCACCAATGCCAATGTAGCCGCGGATCACGCGCCCATCGCGGATCAGCTTATCCATAATTTTGGTTGCTAACTGGAAAGGAATCGCAAAGCCGATACCTTCCGGCGTTTCGCCATCGTTACTCTTATCAAACGACAGCGTGTTAATGCCCATCAGTTCTCCCAGCGAGTTCACCAGCGCGCCGCCAGAGTTACCGTGGTTAATGGAAGCATCGGTTTGTAGGAAGTTTTGCCGCCCGGTAGGGTTCAGACCGATTCGCCCCGTGGCACTAATAATCCCTTGGGTAATGGTCTGCCCGAGGTTGTACGGGTTACCGATCGCCAGTACTACGTCGCCAATGTGCGGTACGCGACGTGCATTAATTGGAATGGTAGGTAAACCGCCAGTGGCATTAATTTTAAGTACCGCCAGATCGGTTAGAGAGTCAGATCCCACCAGCAATGCTTCAAATACACGTCCATCCTGTAAGGCGACGATGATCTGATCGGCGTCGTTGATGACGTGTTTATTGGTGATGATATAACCGCGTTGATCCATGATTACACCGGATCCCAGGGTGCGGATCTCAAGCTGGTTGTGAGAGTTGGTGTTCACACCACGGTTGTAAACGTTAACCACCGCTGGCGCGGCGCGGCGAACCGCCAGATTATAGCTGGCAGGCGTCTCATCGGTACTGTCAAATTGCGGAGTGGAAAGCGGGTTAAGGCTGCGCAGCGAAGGCATGGCAACCAGCAGAATAGCGCCGACAATTAATCCAATCGCAACGGAACGTAAGAGCTTCACAAACATGATGGAGGCGTCATTAAAAAAGGGAACGGCAGCAGCATACCACGAGTTAACCGGACATCACACGTAAGCCTGATGCCCGGTTTACGACATTAACGCATCAGCAGATAGATGCTTTCATTGCCGCGTACAATTTGCAGGGCGATGATGGCCGGTTTTGCCGCCAGCACTTTACGCATTTCAGCAATCGAGTTCACCCGATCGCGGTTGACGCCAATGATCACATCGTCTTTTTGCAAGCCTGCCTGAGCAGCTGGGCTTCCTTTGACAACTTCATCGATCTTAATACCTTTGCCGCAATCTTTTAGCTGACCATCGCTCAACGTTGCACCTTCCAGCGCTGGCGTGATCATTTCAGCGCTGGCCGACGAAGAGGTGCTGGTATCAAGCGTCACTTCTACTTCCAGTGGTTTGCCGTTACGCAGCAGGCCAAGCTTCACTTTCGTGCCCGGCTCTGTAGTCGCGATACGAGAGCGCAACTCAGCAAAGCTATTCAGCGGTTTGCCGTTGAGGCTGGTAATAATATCGCCCGCTTTGACGCCCGCTTTTGCCGAGCCAGAACCTGGCAACACTTCGCTGACAAACGCGCCACGCTGCACGTCAAGGTTGAAGGCTTTGGCGATATCGGCACTCATCTCGGTGCCTTTGATGCCTAACAAACCGCGTTTGATTTCACCAAAGTCGATAAGCTGCTGCGCCAGTGTTCGCGCCATATTACTGGGGATGGCAAATCCAATCCCGACGCTCCCGCCGCCAGGCGCAAGGATTGCAGTGTTGATGCCAATTAACTCACCGTTAAGGTTTAATAGTGCACCGCCGGAGTTACCGCGGTTAATGGAAGCATCTGTCTGGATAAAGTTTTCCAGACCTTCAAGATTCAACCCGCTGCGGCCTAATGCGGAAACAATGCCAGAGGTGGCGGTTTGCCCAAGGCCAAATGGGTTACCGACCGCTACGGCAAAATCACCGACGCGCAATTTATCGGAGTCGGCAATAGCGATTTGCGTTAATTTGCTCGGGTTTTGAATTTGTAACAGGGCGATATCGCTCTGGTCATCGCTACCAATCAGTTTTGCATCAAACTCGCGCCCATCATTGAGCTGAATACTGATTTTCTGTGCCTGATTAATCACATGGTTGTTGGTCAGCACATAGCCTTTACTGGCGTTGATGATGACACCGGAACCTAAACCTTCGAAGGGTTGTGCAGGTTGATCCGGTAAATCATCACCAAAAAACTTTTTGAATTCTTCCGGGATTTTCTGTCCCTGACTGGCCGTTCCTTCCACCCGTACGCTCACCACTGCCGGAAGCACTTTTTCCAGCATTGGAGCCAGACTGGGGAGAGGGGCCTGATCGGCAACCTGGCCTGGAATCGACGCGACGGCCTGAAATGACGCCGAGAGAGTTAACCCGACACTTAACGCTAATGCACTCAACAGCTGGGTTTGTTTTTTCATTATTCCTGCTCTCGTACCTGAATGATAAGAAAAGAGATTCAAAACAGTTTGATGTTATTGAATTTTCAGACGGCTAACAATGAGACACCAGATTAAATGATAGTCGGGGAGGGAGAGAAGAGGAGGGCGCAATGGCTGCGCCCGAAAAATAAATTAGTCGCGCTTCGCGCCAGTACGCAGCAGGCCGGATGCACCTTCAGAATAGTCGCGAGGCATCTGCACCGGTGCCTGATCGTTGCTGGCTTCAGACTCTGCCAGACGATTACGGAACGGGTTTGCTTCAGCAGACAGTTCCGGCAGCAGGCTGCTGGAGCTTTTCGCCATGTGCTGATACAGCTGGCGATAGTCGTGCGCCATGGTATCCAGTAATTCCGCGCTGCGGGCAAAGTGGCTAACCAGCTCTTCGCGATACTCGTCCAGTTCAGCTTTATTCTTTTCCAGTTCGTACTGCAACGCCTGTTGCTGGCGTAGTTTACGATTACCAAAACGCATGGCCACAGCACCAATAATGATGCCGACGACTAACCCAATTAGCGCATATTCCCAGGTCATGAACATCTCCCGTTGTCTTTTGTTTCCGTAGGGTGTTGGCTTCAGGCTCCATGCCTACGGCTGATTATGCCACTATAACCGTTAATTCCACAGAAGTGGAATCCCGACTGCATATCGCGTAGTGTAGAACGGCCTTTTTTTCGTCAACCGTGAACAACGGCGCACCGATTATTCAAGGAATAATAATAAGATCATGCAAAGCGTTACCCCAACATCGCAATACCTGAAGGCGCTCAATGAAGGCAGCCATCAACCCGACGACGTTCAAAAAGAGGCCGTCAGCCGCCTGGAAATTATTTATCAAGAACTCATCAATAGCAGGCCACCAGCCCCCAGGACGAGTGGGCTAATGGCGCGGGTCGGTAAGCTGTGGGGTAAACGCGAAGACACAAAGCATACGCCAGTGCGTGGCTTATATATGTGGGGCGGTGTAGGACGCGGGAAAACCTGGCTGATGGACCTTTTCTATCAAAGCCTGCCGGGAGAGCGGAAACAGCGCCTGCACTTTCACCGTTTTATGCTGCGGGTGCACGAAGAGCTAACTGCCTTACAGGGGCAGACCGATCCGCTGGAAATTATTGCCGATCGCTTTAAAGCCGAAACTGACGTGCTCTGTTTTGACGAATTTTTTGTTTCTGATATTACCGACGCCATGCTACTTGGCGGTCTGATGAAAGCCCTGTTCGCCCGCGGTATTACCCTGGTAGCAACGTCAAATATTCCGCCGGACGAACTTTATCGAAATGGCTTGCAACGTGCGCGTTTTCTGCCTGCAATCGATGCCATTAAACAGCATTGTGATGTAATGAACGTGGACGCTGGTGTTGATTATCGACTGCGTACACTCACTCAGGCGCATCTGTGGCTTTCGCCACTCCACGATGAAACCCGGGCACAAATGGATAAACTATGGTTGGCGCTGGCGGGAGCGAAACGCGAAAATTCACCGACGTTAGAAATCAACCATCGACCGCTGGCGACAATGGGCGCTGAGAATCAGACGCTTGCTGTCTCTTTTACCACCTTGTGTGTCGATGCCCGCAGCCAGCATGACTATATTGCGCTCTCACGCCTCTTTCATACGGTCATGTTGTTTGATGTACCAGTTATGACGCGGTTGATGGAGAGCGAAGCGCGGCGCTTTATTGCGCTGGTGGATGAGTTTTACGAGCGCCATGTCAAATTAGTGGTGAGTGCAGAAGTGCCGCTGTATGAAATTTATCAGGGCGATCGGCTGAAGTTTGAGTTCCAGCGTTGCCTGTCACGTCTGCAAGAGATGCAAAGCGAAGAGTATCTGAAGCGCGAGCATTTGGCGGGTTAAAACCTGTCACAAATCACAAAAAGGGGTCGATCTTTGACCCCGACTTCTCTATAATCCTGCGACCCCACGTTACAAGAAAGTTTTTTCCCAAAACTTTTTGTGTGCTGGCATAGGCTATTCGAAGGGGTAGGTTTGCCGGACTTTGTCGTGTGAACCTCAACAATTGAAGACGTTTGGGTGTTCACCAACGTGTAACTATTTATTGGGTAAGCTTTTAATGAAAACTTTTACAGCTAAACCAGAAACCGTAAAACGCGACTGGTATGTTGTTGACGCGACCGGTAAAACTCTGGGCCGTCTGGCTACTGAACTGGCTCGTCGCCTGCGCGGTAAGCACAAAGCGGAATACACTCCGCACGTAGATACCGGTGATTACATCATCGTTCTGAACGCTGACAAAGTTGCTGTAACCGGCAACAAGTGTACTGACAAAGTGTACTATCACCACACCGGCCACATCGGTGGTATCAAACAAGCGACCTTTGAAGAGATGATTGCTCGCCGTCCTGAGCGTGTGATTGAAATCGCGGTTAAAGGCATGTTGCCAAAAGGCCCGCTGGGTCGTGCTATGTTCCGTAAACTGAAAGTTTACGCGGGTAACGAGCACAACCACGCGGCACAGCAACCGCAAGTTCTTGACATCTAATCGGGATTATAGGCAATGGCTGAAAATCAATACTACGGCACTGGTCGCCGCAAAAGTTCCGCAGCTCGCGTTTTCATCAAACCGGGCAACGGTAAAATCGTAATCAACCAACGTTCTCTGGAACAGTACTTCGGTCGTGAAACTGCCCGCATGGTAGTTCGTCAGCCGCTGGAACTGGTCGACATGGTTGAGAAACTGGACCTGTACATCACCGTTAAAGGTGGTGGTATCTCTGGTCAGGCTGGTGCGATCCGTCACGGTATCACCCGCGCTCTGATGGAATACGACGAGTCCCTGCGTTCTGAACTGCGTAAAGCTGGCTTCGTTACTCGTGACGCTCGTCAGGTTGAACGTAAGAAAGTCGGTCTGCGTAAAGCACGTCGTCGTCCGCAGTTCTCCAAACGTTAATTGGCTTCTGCTCCGGCAGAAAACAATTTTCGAAAAAACCCGCTTCGGCGGGTTTTTTTATAGCTAAAATCTGAATCAGCGTAAAAACTGGAAAGTTGCTTTTTGCTGCCACCTGACAGACAGGTAAAACAAAAACCACATCGCCAATAAGGGACTAAGTCAACTATTTCAGACTAAAGCGCATCTCTTTTTCCCCATTTCCGGCATCGACTCACCACAAAGGTCGCAAAATCTGGTAAACTATCATCCAATTTTCTGCCCAAATGTCGGGTATTGCTCATTTTTTGTTTGATTTTCGAACAAAGAGAGTCGTTCCTTACTGGGTAACACAACTTCTGACTGGCCACCTGGTGGCTGGTAGCAGTAAAAATTCTGACTATACCTGGAGGTTTTCATGGCTGTCGCTGCCAACAAACGTTCGGTAATGACGCTGTTTTCCGGTCCTACTGACATCTATAGCCATCAGGTCCGCATTGTGCTGGCTGAGAAAGGTGTAAGTTTCGAGATCGAACACGTGGAAAAGGACAATCCGCCTCAGGATCTGATTGACCTCAACCCGAATCAGAGCGTTCCGACCCTGGTGGATCGTGAGCTGACCCTGTGGGAATCTCGCATCATTATGGAATATCTGGATGAGCGTTTCCCGCATCCGCCACTGATGCCTGTTTACCCGGTAGCTCGCGGTGAAAGCCGTCTGTACATGCATCGCATCGAAAAAGACTGGTACACGCTGATGAACACCATCATCAACGGTTCAGCTTCTGAAGCAGATGCCGCACGTAAGCAACTGCGCGAAGAACTGCTGGCGATTGCGCCGGTCTTCGGTCAGAAGCCGTACTTCCTGAGCGATGAGTTCAGCCTGGTCGATTGCTATCTTGCTCCGCTGCTGTGGCGTCTGCCGCAACTGGGCATCGAGTTCAGCGGCCCGGGTGCGAAAGAGCTGAAAGGCTATATGACCCGCGTCTTTGAGCGTGACTCTTTCCTTGCTTCTTTAACTGAAGCAGAACGTGAAATGCGTCTGGGCCGGAGTTAATCTGTATGGATTTGTCACAGCTAACACCACGTCGTCCCTATCTGCTGCGTGCATTCTATGAGTGGTTGCTGGATAACCAGCTCACGCCGCACCTGGTGGTGGATGTGACGCTCCCTGGCGTGCAGGTTCCTATGGAATATGCGCGTGACGGGCAAATCGTACTCAACATTGCGCCGCGTGCTGTCGGCAATCTGGAACTGGCGAATGATGAGGTGCGCTTTAACGCGCGCTTTGGCGGCATTCCGCGTCAGGTTTCTGTGCCGCTGGCTGCCGTGCTGGCTATCTACGCCCGTGAAAATGGCGCAGGCACAATGTTTGAGCCTGAAGCTGCCTACGATGAAGATACCAGCATCATGAATGATGAAGAGGCATCGGCAGACAACGAAACCGTTATGTCGGTTATTGATGGCGACAAGCCAGATCACGATGATGACACTCATCCTGACGATGAACCTCCGCAGCCACCACGCGGTGGTCGACCGGCATTACGCGTTGTGAAGTAATACAAAAACAGGCCCTGGTGGCCTGTTTTGTCTTTTAATGGCTTAATAAAATAGCTTGATTGTGGCAATCATATTCACCACGAAACCGACTGCCATGGGGATCGCTGTTCGCTTCACCACCGCAAAAGGCGAAACGCCTGCAATTCCTGACGTAACGACCACCACCGCAGTAATCGGCGAAACCGCGCGCGCTAGCGTCGTGGCAAAATGCATCGGCATAATCATTACAACCGCTGGTACATGTAGTCCAGCTGCGATATTCGGAATAAGACTGGCAAATGACATAAACGGCGCATTGCCAGAGCCCATCACAATGGCACAAATGGCAATGACCAGCGCCATAATAATCATCACGCCAATACCGCCCAGACCAGAATGCTCCGCACCCCTGATAACCGCATCGACAGTGCCAATCGTCGTTAAGCCTTTCGCAAATATTTCACCCGCGACCACCAGCGTTACCACGTTGGCAAACTGCGTACCCATGCCGTCAAAAAACGCCTGCACATCGTCCATTGTTTCGCGCAAGTTATGCTTGCGGAAGAACTCAACAAACATCGTCACCGTCAAACTCAGTAACATCACCACCACCAGATGCAGTTCTGACTGCATCAGCCCGACGTGGGCGAGGAACAGCGAGCCGAGCATCAGGATTAACGGCATCACAGGTAAAATGGCGTAATAGAGCGGCGGGACATTATCGAGAGCTTTTTGCTCTGCTTGTTCGTGATTGATATTTTTATCTTTTTTGTCAAAAGCGCGTTGCACGAAAAAGTGGGAGATCGCCACCGAGATAATGACGCAAGAGGCGACCGGAAGCTGGTAGTGGAAGAAGTAAGTGGCAATTTTCATTCCCGCGACCTGGGCTGCAAAAATGGAGTTCGTTTCCAGAATTCCCCACTCAATGGACATTGTGGTTGCGATAACCGCCACCGCAGAGAGACGACTTACTCCCAGACTCACCAGTGTCGGAAATAAGGTGACCATCAGCAACATACCCAGACCGGAGGCGCTGGTAATAAACTGCGCCATGATTTGACCGATGACGTAAGTTGCCGACAGAATAATATACGGTGAGCGAATGAGTTTTAACGGGCGGCTTAACAAGCTCACCATCGCGCGACTGGCCCCTATGCGCTCCATGTAGCGGGCATACCGCCCACCGCCATAATCGATAGCCCCAATCCGGCAATGCGGTTGGACAGCATGCGCAGGATTTCATTATAAATATCGACGATCAAGTAGCCGCTGCTTTTGGCGGGCTCGAGTACACCACCGAACCCTAACCAGACACCGCACATCATCAGGAAGATACCTGCGGCAGCCAGCACCACCTGAGGTTTGTAGTTTTTCAGGATCAAATAGCCCATCGTAATTAATACGATGACAGATATAATTATGCCGAACATTGTTGAACTCCGTGTCAAAAGAAAACGGTCAATCCCATAAACGGCAGATTGAAAACAATGATGTTATATTTTTTGCAAGTCTATTTATGGTGCGGATGTCGTGTTTTTAATTGTAGGTGAGATAATTTTTCATTAAAAAATATGCGCTTATGATTATTTTGCAAGAACGCATTCATAATATTCATAATGCTCGTGAATAGTCTTATAAATAATTCAAACGGGATGTTTTTATCTGCGTTACATTAATTTTTCGCAATAGTTAATTATTCCGTTAATTATGGTAATGATGAGGCACAAAGAGAAAAACCTGCCATTTTCCCCTACTTTCAATCCTGTGATAGGATGTCACTGATGATGTTAATCACACTGACCTTACAGAATGGGCCTTATGAACGCATTTGATTCGCAAACCGAAGATTCTTCACCTGCAATTGGTCGCAACTTGCGTAGCCGCCCGCTGGCGCGTAAAAAACTCTCCGAAATGGTGGAAGAAGAGCTGGAACAGATGATCCGCCGTCGTGAATTTGGCGAAGGTGAACAATTACCGTCTGAACGCGAACTGATGGCGTTCTTTAACGTCGGGCGTCCTTCGGTGCGTGAAGCGCTGGCAGCGTTAAAACGCAAAGGTCTGGTGCAAATAAACAACGGCGAACGCGCTCGCGTCTCGCGTCCTTCTGCGGACACTATCATCGGTGAGCTTTCCGGCATGGCGAAAGATTTCCTTTCTCATCCCGGTGGGATTGCCCATTTCGAACAATTACGTCTGTTCTTTGAATCCAGTCTGGTGCGCTATGCGGCTGAACATGCCACCGATGAGCAAATCGATTTGCTGGCAAAAGCACTGGAAATCAACAGTCAGTCGCTGGATAACAACGCGGCATTCATTCGTTCAGACGTTGATTTCCACCGCGTGCTGGCGGAGATCCCCGGTAACCCAATCTTCATGGCGATCCACGTTGCCCTGCTCGACTGGCTTATTGCCGCACGCCCAACGGTTACCGATCAGGCACTGCACGAACATAACAACGTTAGTTATCAACAGCATATTGCGATCGTTGATGCGATCCGCCGTCATGATCCTGACGAAGCCGATCGTGCGTTGCAATCGCATCTCAACAGCGTCTCTGCTACCTGGCACGCTTTCGGTCAGACCACCAACAAAAAGAAATAATGCCACTTTAGTGAAGCAGATCGCATTATAAGCTTTCTGTATGGGGTGTTGCTTAATTGATCTGGTATAACAGGTATAAAGGTATATCGTTTATCAGACAAGCATCACTTCAGAGGTATTTATGGCAACGAATTTACGTGGCGTAATGGCTGCACTCCTGACTCCTTTTGACCAACAACAAGCACTGGATAAAGCGAGTCTGCGTCGCCTGGTTCAGTTCAATATTCAGCAGGGCATCGACGGTTTATACGTGGGTGGTTCGACCGGCGAGGCCTTTGTACAAAGCCTTTCCGAGCGTGAACAGGTACTGGAAATCGTCGCCGAAGAGGCGAAAGGTAAGATTAAACTCATCGCCCACGTCGGTTGCGTCAGCACCGCCGAAAGCCAACAACTTGCGGCATCGGCTAAACGTTATGGCTTCGATGCCGTCTCCGCCGTCACGCCGTTCTACTATCCTTTCAGCTTTGAAGAACACTGCGATCACTATCGGGCAATTATTGATTCGGCGGATGGTTTGCCGATGGTGGTGTACAACATTCCAGCCCTGAGTGGGGTAAAACTGACCCTGGATCAGATCAACACACTTGTTACATTGCCTGGCGTAGGTGCGCTGAAACAGACCTCTGGCGATCTCTATCAGATGGAGCAGATCCGTCGTGAACATCCTGATCTTGTGCTCTATAACGGTTACGACGAAATCTTCGCCTCTGGTCTGCTGGCGGGCGCTGATGGTGGTATCGGTAGTACCTACAACATCATGGGCTGGCGCTATCAGGGGATCGTTAAGGCGCTGAAAGAAGGCGATATCCAGACCGCGCAGAAACTGCAAACTGAATGCAATAAAGTCATTGATTTACTGATCAAAACGGGCGTATTCCGCGGCCTGAAAACTGTCCTCCATTATATGGATGTCGTTTCTGTGCCGCTGTGCCGCAAACCGTTTGGACCGGTAGATGAAAAATATCTGCCAGAACTGAAGGCGCTGGCCCAGCAGTTGATGCAAGAGCGCGGGTGAGTTGTTTCCCCTCGCTCGCCCCTACCGGGTGAGGGGAAATAAACGCATCTGTACCCTACAATTTTTATACCAAAGCGTGTGGGCATCGCCCACCGCGGGAGACTCACAATGAGTACTACAACCCAGAATATCCCGTGGTATCGCCATCTCAACCGTGCACAATGGCGCGCATTTTCCGCTGCCTGGTTGGGATATCTGCTTGACGGTTTTGATTTCGTTTTAATCGCCCTGGTACTCACCGAAGTACAGGGTGAATTCGGGCTGACGACGGTGCAGGCGGCAAGTCTGATCTCCGCAGCCTTTATCTCTCGCTGGTTCGGCGGCCTGATGCTCGGCGCTATGGGTGACCGCTACGGGCGTCGTCTGGCAATGGTCACCAGCATCGTTCTCTTCTCGGCCGGGACGCTGGCCTGCGGCTTTGCGCCAGGCTACATCACCATGTTTATCGCGCGTCTGGTCATCGGCATGGGGATGGCGGGTGAATACGGTTCCAGCGCCACCTATGTCATTGAAAGCTGGCCAAAACATCTGCGTAACAAAGCCAGTGGTTTTCTGATTTCAGGCTTCTCTGTGGGGGCCGTCGTTGCCGCTCAGGTCTATAGCCTGGTGGTTCCGGTCTGGGGCTGGCGTGCGCTGTTCTTTATCGGCATTTTGCCTATCATCTTTGCTCTCTGGCTGCGTAAAAACATCCCGGAAGCGGAAGACTGGAAAGAGAAGCATGCAGGTAAAGCACCAGTACGCACGATGGTAGATATTCTCTACCGTGGTGAACATCGCATTGCCAATATCGTAATGACACTGGCGGCGGCTACTGCGCTGTGGTTTTGCTTCGCCGGTAACCTGCAAAATGCCGCGATCGTCGCTGTTCTTGGGCTGTTATGCGCCGCAATCTTTATCAGCTTTATGGTGCAAAGTACGGGTAAACGCTGGCCAACGGGCGTAATGCTGATGGTGGTCGTGTTGTTTGCTTTCCTCTACTCATGGCCGATTCAGGCGCTGCTGCCAACGTATCTGAAAACCGATCTGGCTTATAACCCGCATACTGTCGCCAATGTGCTGTTCTTTAGCGGCTTTGGGGCTGCGGTGGGGTGCTGTGTCAGCGGCTTCCTCGGTGACTGGCTGGGAACCCGCAAAGCCTACGTTTGTAGCCTGTTGGCCTCGCAGCTGTTGATTATTCCGGTATTTGCGATTGGCGGCGCAAACGTCTGGGT
The DNA here is from genome assembly GCF_001743015.1 of Shigella sp. FC1567. Lineage (NCBI taxonomy): Bacteria > Pseudomonadati > Pseudomonadota > Gammaproteobacteria > Enterobacterales > Enterobacteriaceae > Shigella > Shigella sp. FC1567. The sequence continues at coordinate 34,055 of NZ_MIIV01000524.1, read as the reverse complement.
GCTCGGTCTGTTACTGTTCTTCCAGCAAATGCTTGGACAAGGGATCGCCGGGATCTTACCGAAACTGATTGGCGGTTATTTCGATACCGACCAGCGTGCAGCGGGCCTGGGCTTTACCTACAACGTTGGCGCATTGGGCGGCGCACTGGCCCCAATCATCGGCGCGTTGATCGCTCAACGTCTGGATCTGGGTACTGCGCTGGCATCGCTATCGTTCAGTCTGACATTTGTGGTGATCCTGCTGATTGGTCTGGATATGCCTTCCCGCGTTCAGCGTTGGCTGCGCCCGGAAGCATTGCGTACTCATGACGCTATCGACGGCAAACCATTTAGCGGTGCCGTGCCATTTGGCAGCACCAAAAACGATTTAGTCAAAACCAAAAGTTAATCCTGTTGCCCGGTCTCTGTACCGGGCCTTTCGCTAAGGGAAGATGTATGTCGTTACTTGCACAACTGGATCAAAAAATCGCTGCTAACGGTGGCCTGATTGTCTCCTGCCAGCCGGTTCCGGACAGCCCGCTCGATAAACCCGAAATCGTCGCTGCCATGGCATTAGCGGCAGAACAGGCGGGCGCGGTTGCCATTCGCATTGAAGGTGTGGCAAATCTGCAAGCCACGCGTGCGGTGGTGAGCGTGCCGATTATTGGAATTGTGAAACGCGATCTGGAGGATTCTCCGGTACGCATCACGGCCTATATTGAAGATGTTGATGCGCTGGCGCAGGCGGGCGCGGACATTATCGCCATTGACGGCACCGACCGCCCGCGTCCGGTGCCTGTTGAAACGCTGCTGGCACGTATTCACCATCACGGTTTACTGGCGATGACCGACTGCTCAACGCCGGAAGACGGCCTGGCATGCCAAAAGCTGGGAGCCGAAATTATTGGCACTACGCTTTCTGGCTATACCACGCCTGAAACGCCAGAAGAGCCGGATCTGGCGCTGGTGAAAACGTTGAGCGACGCCGGATGTCGGGTGATTGCCGAAGGGCGTTACAACACGCCTGCTCAGGCGGCAGATGCGATGCGCCACGGCGCGTGGGCGGTGACGGTCGGTTCTGCCATTACGCGTCTTGAACACATTTGTCAGTGGTACAACACAGCGATGAAAAAGGCGGTGCTATGACCACGTTGGCGATTGATATCGGCGGTACTAAACTTGCCGCCGCGCTGATTGGCGCTGACGGGCAGATCCGCGATCGCCGAGAACTTCCGACACCAGCCAGCCAGACTCCGCAGGCGTTGCGTGATGCCTTAGCCGCGTTAGTCGCCCCGTTGCAAGCTCATGCGCAGCAGGTTGCCATCGCTTCAACCGGAATTATTCGCGACGGCAGCTTGCTGGCGCTGAATCCGCATAATCTTGGTGGATTGCTACACTTTCCGTTAGTCAAAACGCTGGAACAACTTTCCAATTTGCCGACCATTGCCATTAACGACGCGCAGGCCGCAGCATGGGCAGAGTATCAGGCGCTGGAAGGCGATATAACCGATATGGTGTTTATCACCGTTTCCACTGGCGTCGGCGGCGGTGTAGTGAGCGGCGGTAAACTGCTTACCGGCCCTAGCGGTCTGGCGGGGCACATCGGGCATACGCTTGCCGATCCACACGGCCCAGTCTGCGGCTGTGGACGCACAGGTTGCGTGGAAGCGATTGCTTCTGGTCGCGGTATTGCAGCGGCAGCGCAAGGTGAACTCATGGGCGCGGATGCGAGAACTATTTTCACACGCGCCGGGCAGGGCGACGAGCAGGCGCAGCAACTGATTCACCGCTCCGCACATGTGCTGGCAAGGCTGATCGCTGATATTAAAGCCACAACTGATTGCCAGTGCGTGGTGGTCGGTGGCAGCGTTGGTCTGGCAGAAGGGTATCTGGCGTTGGTGGAAACGTATCTGGCGCAGGAGCCAGCGGCATTTCATGTTGATTTACTGGCGGCGCACTACCGCCACGATGCAGGTTTACTTGGGGCTGCGCTGTTGGCCCAGGGAGAAAAATTATGATGATGGGTGAAGTACAGTCATTACCGTCTGCTGGGTTACATCCTGCGTTACAGGACGCGTTAACGCTGGCATTAGCTGCCAGACCGCAAGAAAAAGCGCCTGGTCGTTACGAATTACAGGGCGACAATATCTTTATGAATGTCATGACGTTTAACACTCAATCGCCCGTCGAGAAAAAAGCGGAATTGCACGAGCAATACATTGATATCCAGCTGTTATTAAACGGTGAGGAACGGATTCTGTTTGGCATGGCAGGCACTGCGCGCCAGTGTGAAGAGTTCCACCATGAGGATGATTATCAGCTTTGCAGCACCATTGATAACGAGCAAGCCATCATCTTAAAACCGGGAATGTTCGCCGTGTTTATGCCAAGTGAACCGCATAAACCAGGATGCGTTGTCGGCGAGCCGGGTGAGATTAAAAAGGTGGTGGTGAAGGTTAAGGCTGATTTAATGGCTTAAATTTATTAGATCAGGTGTGACCTGACCCATCTTTGGCACAGAGCCAAACCTGAACTGACGGACCGCTCTGTGCCATTACCTGACGTTGTATTCTTTTATGTTAACACCCTTGATACTGTATATACCTGTCCGCTTAATTCGCTTGCCCTTTTTATTCGTAATAGTTGCTGTAAGTGTACTGCAGCGAATGGAATGACGTTCATCAATCACCAGCCGAATTGCTTCTGAAGCATCTTCCACCTCTAGAAGGTCGTGAGTCTTATTTAAGCCGAATGGAACAAGATGGAAGGCAGTTTTTCCTGATGATTTTCTGGTTATTTTTACTGGATACAACACATCACCACTTTTATGGATTAATTCAAGCTGTTCAATGTAAATCATGGCAACTTTCCTTCGTTTATTTGCATGAATATACAAACCGAAAATAGGAGATGCAATACAAAAGCTGTGGAAATATCAAACAGCCTCTCAATTTGGCAGACAGCGTCTGCCAAATCTTTGCCGATGGGAATTCTGCAGATGGTGTCTGCGGAATTCCCAATGGTGTTAATTCGCCAGACACTGTCTGGCGAATTTCAACATGTTGAAAAAAGAGGTAAAAAAGCCTCATTTGGCGTAAGTTTTTTGCAGAGAACCCACGCTTATACCTTAGACTTAAATCCTTTGATAGTCGCTTGATTAGCTGCGCACCATACGCAGCCCTTGCCTCGCCACCTTGTTCAAATTCGACAATTCGTCGGCCAATTTCCCAGTATGTCGCGGTCATCAGCGCGTTAACGCTACGTACCGTTTCCGTCCGGGCGCTATCGACCAGGTGAATAATACCGTCGTGGATTTGCTGGTAGCCTGTTGAGGTTCTCTCTGAGAGCGATTCCATTATCTGTCCCTTTATATGGCGCTGCGTTGAATAATGGAATCAGCTATACGCCGGGCATCTACCGGTAACAATCCAGATGAGCGTATTACATTGGTTTTCTTCAGATTATGCGAGGCGCTTTCCAGAAAGAAAGGAGAATTTCAGCGCCGACTCTTTTCTGAGGAGGCGGCGCTGGGACAGAGCTTAAACTTCCAGCCAGTTCATAATACCGTCTGCCGCCTTACGACCTTCGGCAATAGCGGTTACCACCAGATCGGAACCACGGACGATATCGCCGCCAGCAAAGATTTTCGGGTTGCTGGTCTGGAAGGCGTTGTCGCTGCCTTCCGGGGCGATGATGCGGCCTTGTGAATCCAGCTCGACGCTGTGTTTTGCCAGCCATTCCATGTTGTGTGGACGGAAACCAAACGCCATGATCACTGCATCTGCCGGAACGATATGTTCGGAACCTGCAACGATCTCCGCGCGGCGACGGCCTTTGGCATCCGGTTCGCCCATTTCGGTACGTACCATTTTTACGCCGCTGACTTTGCCGTTACCGTTCACTTCAATCCCCAGTGGCTGGACGTTGAATTTGAACTCTACGCCTTCTTCCCGCGCGTTTTTCACTTCGCGGCGGGAACCCGGCATGTTCTCTTCATCACGACGATAGGCACAGGTAACGTGCTTCGCTCCCTGGCGCACGGACGTACGCACGCAGTCCATCGCAGTGTCGCCACCGCCAAGGACCACCACGCGTTTGCCTTCCATGCTGACGAACGGTTCGTCGCGGGTTTCACCAAAGCCCATTAACTGTTTGGTGTTGGCGATAAGGAACGGCAGCGCTGCGTACACGCCATCGGCGTCTTTGTTTTCCAGACCGCCGCGCATTGACTGATAAGTCCCGACGCCAAGGAAGACGGCATCGTAATCACTCAGCAGATCGTCCAGCTGCACGTCGCGGCCCACTTCGGTATTGAGTTTGAATTCAATACCCATGCCGGTGAAGATTTCACGGCGACGCGTCATTACCTCTTTTTCCAGCTTGAAGGCCGGAATACCGAAGGTCAGCAGCCCGCCAATTTCTGGATGACGGTCGAAGACAACGGCTTTTACGCCGTTACGCGTCAGGACATCCGCACACGCCAGACCTGCCGGGCCTGCGCCGATAATCGCCACTTTTTTACCGGTTTGCTTCACGCCGGACATATCCGGACGCCAGCCCATTTCGAACGCTTTATCATTGATATAACGCTCAATGTTGCCGATGGTCACCGCGCCAAACTCATCGTTCAGAGTGCAGGAACCTTCGCACAGACGGTCTTGCGGGCAGACTCGTCCGCAAACTTCCGGCAGGGTGTTGGTCTGGTGCGACAGTTCCGCCGCTTCAAAAATACGCCCCTCGTTGGCGAGCTTCAGCCAGTTCGGGATGTAGTTGTGTACCGGACATTTCCACTCGCAGTATGGGTTGCCGCACGACAGGCAGCGGTCAGCCTGCGCTTTGGCCTGGCCTTCGGAAAACTGCTCGTAAATTTCAACAAACTCAATTTTGCGGATCTTCAGCGGTTTCTTAGGCGGATCAACGCGCTGCAGGTCGATAAATTGATAAACATTCTGACTCATTGTTGCTACCCCTTACTGCGCCTGCACGCGCAACTCTGCTGCGCTACGACTACGGTGACCCAGCAGTGCTTTTACATCACTGGACTTCGGTTTAACCAGCGCAAATTTAGTGGCGAAGGTTGACCAGTTCGCCAGAATCTCTTCACCGCGCTGAGAGCCAGTATGCTGAACATGCTCGGTGATAAGACCGCGCAGATGCTCTTCATGGATCGCCAGATCGTCAACGTTTAAGACCTCGACCAGTTCCGGGTTAACGCGTTTGCGGAAATCACCGCTTTCATCGAGAACGTAAGCGAAGCCGCCGGTCATGCCCGCACCGAAGTTAACGCCGGTTTTACCCAGAATACAGACAATACCGCCCGTCATATATTCACAGCCGTTGTCGCCAATGCCTTCTACCACGGTGATAGCACCGGAGTTCCGCACGCCGAAACGTTCACCCGCGCGGCCTGCGGCATACAGACGACCACCGGTCGCGCCATACAGGCAGGTGTTGCCGATAATACTTGCTTCATGGCTGCGGAAGGCGGAACCAACCGGAGGACGAATGGCGATTAAGCCGCCCGCCATGCCTTTACCGACATAGTCGTTGGCATCCCCGGTCAGGTACAGTTCCACGCCGCCCGCGTTCCATACACCGAAACTCTGGCCTGCGGTGCCGTTGAAGTACGCTTTGATAGGATCGGCTGCCAGCCCCTGATCGCCGTGCGTCTGGGCGATATAGCCTGAAAGCGACGCGCCCACGGAGCGATCGGTATTGCGGATATCGAACCAGAAGGTTTTGCTCTGGCGTTCATCGACAAACGGTTTCGCCTGTTGCAGCAACTGCGCGTTCAGCAGGCCGTTATCAAACGGCGGGTTGTTTTCGGTGCAGTAGAGTGCCTTACCTGGATGCGGTTCGGCGGTCTCCAGCAGCTTCGACAGCGCCAGTTTCTGCTGTTTGGCGGTGAAACCGTCCAGCTCTTTCAGCAGGTCGGTGCGACCAATCAGATCCACCAGCCGCGTTACCCCCAGCTGTGCCATCAGCTCGCGGGTTTCACGGGCGATAAACTCAAAGTAATTCGTCACCTTGAACGGCAGGCCGTGATAGTGATTCTTACGCAGTTTGTCATCCTGAGTTGCCACACCCGTTGCGCAGTTGTTCAGGTGGCAAATACGCAGATATTTACAGCCGAGCGCGACCATTGGGCCAGTGCCGAAGCCGAAGCTTTCTGCGCCGAGAATCGCCGCTTTGATGATATCAACACCGGTTTTCAGGCCGCCATCGACCTGCAAACGGATCTTATGACGCAGACCATTGGCAACCAGCGCCTGCTGGGTTTCAACAAGCCCCAGCTCCCACGGGCAACCTGCGTATTTCACTGACGACAGCGGGCTTGCGCCGGTGCCACCGTCATAGCCTGCGATGGTGATTAAATCGGCATAAGCTTTTGCCACGCCAGTCGCGATGGTGCCTACGCCCGGTTCGGAAACCAGCTTCACGGAGATCATCGCTTTCGGGTTAACCTGCTTGAGGTCGAAAATGAGCTGCGCTAAGTCCTCGATAGAGTAGATATCGTGGTGCGGCGGCGGGGAGATCAGCGTCACTCCGGGCACCGAATAGCGCAGTTTGGCGATGTAAGGAGTGACTTTGTCGCCCGGCAACTGACCGCCTTCGCCCGGCTTCGCGCCCTGGGCGACTTTAATCTGAATGACGTCGGCATTGACCAGATACGCCGGAGTAACGCCGAAGCGACCAGAAGCCACCTGCTTGATGCGCGACACTTTGTTAGTGCCATAGCGCGCCGGGTCTTCGCCGCCTTCACCGGAGTTCGAGTTACCGCCGATGCTATTCATCGCTTCCGCCAGCGCCTCGTGGGCTTCCGGGCTTAACGCGCCGATAGACATCGCGGCGGTATCAAAGCGTTTAAACAGTTCGCTTGCCGGTTCAACATCAGCAATGTTGACCGCGTTTTCACCCGGCGTAATTGCCAGCAGATCGCGCAGCGTGGTTGCCGGACGCTCATTAACCAGCTTCGCGTATTCCTGATAGTCGCTGTACTCGCCGCTTTGTACCGCCTGTTGCAGCGTGCGCACCACGTCCGGGTTGTAAGCGTGGTATTCGCCGCCGTGGACGTATTTCAGCAGGCCGCCCTGGCTGATGGGCTTACGCGCCAGCCAGGCACGTTTCGACAGGTTCAGCAGATCCTGCTGGAAGTCTTCAAAGCTCGCCCCACCAATGCGGCTGACCGCCCCCTGGAAGCACAGGCCCACTACATCATCGTGCAGACCGACCGCTTCAAACAGTTTCGAGCAGCGGTAAGAGGCGATGGTGGAGATGCCCATTTTGGACATGATTTTGTACAAGCCTTTGTTGATGCCGTTACGGTAGTTGAGCATCACGGTACGATAATCTTTGGCAATCGCATGGGTGTCTACCAGGCGGCCCAGCGTTTCATAGGCAAGGTATGGATAAATAGCCGTCGCGCCGAAGCCCAGCAACACGGCGAAGTGGTGCGGATCGCGGGCGCTGGCGGTTTCGACGATGATGTTGGCATCGCAACGCAGGCTTTGATCGACCAGACGGGTCTGGATCGCGCCAACCGCCATCGGGGCTGGAACCGGCAGGCGATCTTTAGCGATATTCCGGTCGGAGAGCACCAGCAGCACGGTGCCGCTACGTACCATTTTTTCGGCTTTGTCGCACAGCTCTTTGACTGTCGCTTCGAGCGTGGTTTTAGTGACGTCAAAGGTGATATCCAGCGTATCTGCGCGGTAGTGCTCCTCTTTCATCGTCGTGAGCTGTTTGAAATCGGAGTAGAGCAGAATCGGCGATTTAAAGCTTAAACGGTGCGCCTGGCCCTCTGCTTCGCAAAAGACGTTCATTTCACGACCGATACTGGTGGCGAGCGACATAACATGCGCTTCACGCAGCGGGTCGATTGGCGGGTTAGTCACCTGGGCAAACTGCTGGCGGAAGTAGTCGTAAATAATGCGCGGCTGACTGGAGAGCACGGCGAATGGGGTATCATCGCCCATCGAACCGACCGCTTCCTGACCGTTTTCGCCCAGTACGCGAATTACGGAGTCCAGCTCTTCCGCACTGTAGTTAAACTGTTTCTGGTAGCTGGCAAGCGTGTCGTCGTCCAATTCGCGGCTACCCACTTCTTCATCGGGCAGATCTTCAAACGGTACCAGTCGGCGGACGTTTTTCTCCATCCACTCTTTATATGGATGGCGGCTTTTCAGATCGTCATCGGTTTCTGCCGAGTGCAGAATACGCCCACTGCGGGTGTCGATAACCATCAGTTCGCCTGGCCCGACGCGGCCTTTTTCGACCACTTCGTCAGGCTGGTAATCCCAGATACCGACTTCAGAGGCGCAGGTGATGAGCTTATCTTTGGTGATGACGTAGCGCGCCGGACGCAGACCGTTACGGTCGAGGTTACAGGCGGCAAAACGACCGTCGGACATCACGATGCCCGCCGGGCCATCCCACGGCTCCATATGCATGGAGTTAAAGTCAAAGAAGGCACGCAGTTCCGGGTCCATATCCGGGTTGTTCTGCCAGGCGGGTGGCACTAACAGACGCATGCGCGGATGATATCCATCCCGCCTGCCAGCAGCAGTTCCAGCATGTTATCCATCGAACTGGAGTCAGAGCCGGTTTCGTTGACGAACGGTGCGGCGTCGTGCAGATCAGGGATAAGCGGCGTCTGGAATTTATAGGTACGCGCACGCGCCCATTGGCGGTTACCGGTGATGGTGTTGATTTCACCGTTATGCGCCAGGTAGCGGAACGGCTGCGCCAGCGGCCAGCGCGGTACGGTGTTAGTGGAGAAGCGCTGGTGGAACAGGCAGATGGCCGATTCCAGACGCAGGTCCGCAAGATCCAGATAAAAGCGCGGCAGATCCGCCGGCATACACAGACCTTTATAGATGTTCACCAGATTCGACAGGCTACAGACGTAGAAGTCTTTGTCGGCTTCGAGACGCTTTTCAATGCGGCGGCGGGCGATAAACAGACGGCGCTCCATATCCCGCGGACGCCAGCCTGCCGGAGCGTTAACGAAAATTTGCTCAATGCGGGGCAGAGAGGAGAGGGCGATTTCACCCAGCACGCCTTCGTTAGTGGGGACATCACGCCAGCCCACAATCGACAAGGTTTCGCGTTGCAGCTCTTCTTCAACGATGCGGCGTGCGGCAGCCGCGAGTTCAGGATCTTTATTCAGGAAGAGCATCCCGACAGCGTAGTTTTTTGCTAAACGCCAGCCGCGCTCCTGCGCAACGATGCGAAAAAAGCGATCCGGTTTTTGTAACAGCAAGCCGCAACCGTCACCGGTTTTACCATCGGCGAGAATCGCGCCACGGTGCTGCATGCGGGCCAGTGCGTGTATTGCAGTACGCACTACCTTGTGGCTAGGTTCGCCTTCTATGTGGGCGATCAGGCCGAAACCACAGTTATCCCTCTCAAGGGATTTATCGTACAACATATCGTGAACCTCCCCCAGGCTCTGCGGGAACCCCACTTCCGAACCGCTGCGCACGGGCACAGAAAGAGCGTGGCGACGGGGGTTGCGTGTCATACGCGCGCCTCGTATTCGCCCCCTTGTTGTCCTTTTCGCATCGGTTAATACGGTGAAGAGGGGATCTCAATTACTGCATAAATATGATGAGCAGGCTGCTCATCCAGAAAGCTTCCAGCGGATTTCCAACTTATCGGGAAAGCTGATACAGGTCAAATGGCAAGCTTATTGGTACAGAAATGTGCTTTAGCGCAAAATTCTTTATTAAGTAACTGAAATTAAAATGAATTTTATCTTTAAGGCTAAAAGGGAAGTCGTTAGAGAAACAGTCAATTCCTGACTGTCATAAAGGCGTGTTAACCCTTATCCTACCTTGAACTGACGAGAAAACCAGCATTTTATACTGCCTTAATTGGTAATGACGTTTCATGCTACTGTTTTTGCCTAAAATCCATAAGGAGATAAAAAAATCTGACACAAGATAAGCAAAAGTGATTTATGTGATTATGCATGAAATTTCGGTAATTTTGATTGATTATGCAGTTGATAAAAGCAGGCCGGGACGATTGATCCAGGTCATCGCCGAATTGAGCTAAAAATGGCAGGCTTTGGCCTCTTTTCAAGGCGCGGTCTATCAGATTATGCAGTTACAGAAATTAGTCAATATGTTTGGTGGTGATCTCACCCGTCGTTATGGGCAAAAGGTGCATAAGCTGACGCTGCACGGCGGTTTTAGCTGCCCTAACCGTGACGGTACCATCGGGCGTGGTGGCTGCACATTCTGTAATGTTGCCTCGTTTGCCGATGAAGCGCAGCAGCATCGTTCCATTGCCGAGCAACTGGCGCACCAGGCGAATTTAGTTAACCGCGCTAAACGCTATCTGGCCTACTTTCAGGCGTATACTAGCACCTTTGCGGAAGTTCAGGTGCTGCGTTCTATGTATCAGCAGGCGGTGAGCCAGGCCAATATTGTCGGTTTGTGTGTTGGTACCCGCCCGGACTGCGTGCCGGATGCGGTGCTGGATCTGCTTTGCGAATATAAGGACCAGGGTTACGAAGTGTGGCTGGAGCTGGGGCTACAAACCGCCCACGACAAAACACTGCATCGCATCAACCGCGGCCATGATTTTGCCTGTTATCAGCGTACAACCCAGCTGGCACGTCAGCGCGGGCTGAAGGTGTGTTCCCACTTAATTGTCGGCCTGCCTGGTGAAGGGCAGGCTGAATGTTTGCAAACGCTGGAGCGAGTGGTTGAAACCGGCGTGGACGGCATAAAGCTGCATCCGCTGCATATTGTGAAAGGCAGCATTATGGCGAAAGCCTGGGAAGCGGGGCGTTTGAACGGTATTGAACTGGAGGATTACACGCTCACTGCCGGAGAAATGATTCGCCATACGCCACCGGAAGTGATCTACCACCGCATTTCCGCCAGCGCCCGTCGCCCGACGCTGCTTGCTCCGCTGTGGTGCGAAAATCGATGGACGGGAATGGTCGAGCTGGATCGCTATCTGAATGAACATGGCGTACAGGGATCGGCGCTGGGACGTCCGTGGCTACCTCCAACGGAGTAGGTCGTTGAGGGGAATTCCGCATTTCTCACACAATTTATAACGTAACTGTCAGAATTGGGTATTATTGGGGCAGGTTGTCGTGAAGGAATTCCCTAATGAAGCAAATTCGTCTGCTGGCGCAGTATTATGTTGACCTGATGATGAAGTTAGGTCTGGTGCGCTTCTCAATGTTGCTGGCGCTGGCCCTCGTCGTTCTTGCCATTGTGGTACAAATGGCGGTAACCATGGTGCTGCATGGTCAGGTCGAAAGCATTGATGTTATTCGTTCTATCTTCTTTGGTTTGCTGATTACGCCGTGGGCGGTCTACTTTCTATCGGTGGTCGTCGAGCAACTGGAGGAGTCACGACAACGTCTGTCACGGCTGGTGCAAAAACTGGAGGAGATGCGCGAGCGCGATTTGAGCCTCAACGTTCAGTTAAAAGATAATATTGCCCAGCTAAATCAGGAAATTGCCGTTCGTGAAAAAGCGGAAGCAGAACTGCAGGAAACCTTCGGCCAACTGAAAATTGAAATCAAAGAGCGCGAAGAGACACAAATTCAGCTCGAGCAGCAATCCTCATTCTTACGTTCCTTCCTTGATGCTTCACCCGACCTGGTTTTTTATCGTAACGAAGATAAAGAGTTTTCCGGCTGTAACCGCGCGATGGAGCTGCTGACCGGAAAAAGCGAAAAACAACTGGTTCACCTGAAACCTGCTGATGTTTACTCACCGGAAGCCGCCGCAAAAGTCATTGAAACCGATGAAAAAGTGTTCCGTCATAATGTGTCACTGACCTATGAACAGTGGCTGGATTACCCGGACGGGCGCAAAGCCTGCTTTGAAATCCGTAAAGTGCCGTACTACGACCGCGTGGGTAAACGTCACGGTTTGATGGGCTTTGGTCGCGACATTACCGAGCGTAAGCGGTATCAGGATGCGCTTGAACGGGCCAGCCGCGACAAAACGACGTTTATCTCCACCATCAGTCACGAATTGCGTACACCGCTGAACGGTATCGTCGGTCTGAGCCGCATTCTGCTGGATACCGAACTCACCGCCGAGCAGGAAAAATATCTCAAGACCATCCATGTTTCGGCCGTCACGCTGGGGAATATCTTTAACGATATTATCGACATGGATAAGATGGAACGGCGCAAGGTCCAGCTTGATAATCAACCGGTTGATTTCACCAGCTTCCTTGCCGATCTGGAAAATCTCTCCGCATTGCAGGCGCAACAAAAAGGATTGCGCTTTAACCTGGAGCCGACGCTGCCATTACCGCATCAGGTCATTACCGACGGGACGCGTTTACGGCAGATCCTGTGGAACCTCATCAGTAACGCCGTCAAATTCACCCAGCAAGGCCAGGTTACCGTGCGCGTGCGCTACGATGAAGGCGATATGCTGCATTTTGAAGTGGAAGACTCTGGTATCGGCATTCCGCAGGATGAGCTGGATAAAATTTTCGCCATGTATTACCAGGTGAAAGACAGTCATGGCGGTAAACCTGCCACCGGCACCGGTATTGGTCTGGCCGTTTCTCGTCGTCTGGCGAAAAATATGGGCGGCGATATTACGGTTACCAGCGAACAGGGCAAAGGTTCAACCTTTACGTTGACGATCCACGCACCGTCGGTAGCAGAAGAGGTCGATGATGCGTTTGATGAAGACGATATGCCTTTACCGGCGCTGAATGTGCTGCTGGTGGAAGACATTGAACTGAACGTGATTGTTGCGCGTTCTGTGCTGGAAAAATTAGGTAACAGCGTTGATGTCGCCATGACCGGCAAGGCGGCGCTGGAGATGTTTAAACCGGGCGAATACGACCTGGTGTTGCTGGATATTCAGTTGCCAGATATGACCGGGCTGGATATCTCTCGTGAACTGACGAAGCGTTATCCGCGCGAGGATTTACCGCCGCTGGTGGCCTTAACCGCTAACGTGCTGAAAGACAAACAAGAGTACCTCAATGCTGGAATGGATGATGTGCTGAGTAAGCCGCTTTCGGTTCCGGCGCTAACCGCGATGATCAAGAAATTCTGGGATACCCAGGATGATGAGGAGAGTACGGTGACGACAGAAGAGAACAGTAAATCAGAAGCATTGCTCGATATTCCCATGCTGGAACAGTATCTCGAACTTGTAGGACCGAAGCTGATCACCGACGGGTTAGCGGTGTTTGAGAAGATGATGCCGGGCTATGTCAGCGTGCTGGAGTCGAATCTGACGGCGCAGGATAAAAAAGGCATTGTTGAGGAAGGACATAAAATTAAAGGTGCGGCGGGGTCAGTGGGGTTACGCCATCTGCAACAGCTGGGTCAGCAAATTCAGTCTCCTGACCTTCCTGCCTGGGAAGATAACGTCGGTGAATGGATTGAAGAGATGAAAGAAGAGTGGCGTCACGACGTAGAAGTGCTGAAAGCGTGGGTGGCAAAAGCCACTAAAAAATGACCCCGGCTAGACCGGGGTGCGCGAATACTGCGCCAACACCAGGGAAATCTTGGCTGCGCCGTAAATTATTATGATGAGTTACAAGGGCACAGCGCTGTTTTTCAGGCCGCACGCAGTTAAGATAGCAAAACTTAAATGATTTGTTACATGAATCAGTTAAATGTGTGATGCGTACCATTTTTATTAAAAAAATTAATGTGTTTCAGTCAATTGCGAAAGGATGATCACAATGAAGAAAATTGGCGTAATTCTGAGCGGATGCGGCGTCTATGACGGTTCTGAAATTCATGAAGCGGTGTTGACGTTGTTAGCTATTTCACGCAGCGGTGCGCAGGCGGTCTGCTTTGCACCTGATAAGCAGCAGGTTGATGTTATCAACCATTTAACTGGCGAAGCGATGACGGAAACGCGCAACGTGCTGATTGAAGCGGCACGAATAACGCGCGGTGAAATCCGTCCTCTGGCCCAGGCCGATGCCGCTGAACTGGATGCGTTGATTGTGCCGGGGGGGTTTGGCGCGGCGAAGAATTTAAGCAATTTTGCCACTCTTGGTAGCGAATGCACCGTTGACCGTGAATTAAAGGCGCTGGCACAAGCGATGCATCAGGCCGGAAAACCGCTTGGTTTTATGTGTATTGCCCCGGCGATGCTGCCGAAAATTTTCGATTTCCCGCTGCGTTTGACCATCGGTACTGATATCGATACCGCAGAAGTGCTGGAAGAGATGGGCGCGGAGCATGTGCCCTGTCCTGTCGATGATATCGTGGTTGATGAAGACAATAAGATTGTCACCACCCCAGCATATATGCTGGCGCAGAACATTGCAGAAGCGGCGAGCGGCATTGATAAGCTGGTTTCCCGCGTGCTGGTTCTGGCTGAATGAGTAAAAGCCGCTTAACGGTGTTTAGTTTCGTTCGCCGTTTTCTTTTGCGGTTAATGGTTGTCCTCGCCGTTTTCTGGGGCGGGGGCATCGCGTTGTTTAGTGTTGCGCCTGTTCCCTTCTCAGCGGTAATGGTCGAGCGACAGGTCAGCGCCTGGCTGCATGGCAATTTTCGTTACGTGGCACATTCTGACTGGGTCAGTATGGATCAAATCTCGCCGTGGATGGGACTGGCGGTGATTGCCGCAGAAGATCAGAAATTTCCTGAGCACCGGGGCTTTGATGTCGCTTCCATTGAGAAAGCCCTGGCGCACAACGAGCGCAATGAAAACCGTATTCGCGGTGCTTCAACGATTTCTCAGCAGACGGCCAAAAATCTCTTTTTATGGGATGGGCGTAGCTGGGTACGAAAAGGGCTGGAAGCTGGATTAACGCTGGGGATAGAAACAGTCTGGAGCAAAAAGCGTATCCTGACGGTTTACCTGAATATCGCCGAATTTGGCGACGGTGTGTTTGGCGTCGAAGCTGCGGCACAACGTTATTTCCACAAACCCGCGAGCAAACTTACCCGGTCGGAAGCTGCATTACTGGCAGCTGTATTACCTAATCCACTTCGTTTCAAAGTCTCCTCGCCATCGGGCTACGTGCGTAGCCGTCAGGCGTGGATTTTACGGCAGATGTATCAGTTAGGCGGTGAGCCGTTTATGCAACAACACCAGCTGGATTAAGCTTCGCGCGAAGTGAGGGCCAGCGTTTTGCTCTCACGAGGTTGCAGATCTTTCTGCAGGGCAATAGCCAGCGCCGGTTGGGCGATAAATCGTTTCCATAACCGCTCTTGCTTACGCAGACAACACCACTTCGACCAGGTCGCCAGTGGAATCAATGTGCTTTCACCAATGTTGTCGCAGACGACCGGGATAACCTCTGACTCACTGATGTGGTGGCAGAGGATATTCTGCGGCTTCAGCGACATCGTCACGATACGGTTATCCTGCAAATAACGCTTCAGCTGTTTCAGTAGCTGGCGCAGTTGTGCAATGTCTTCTTCGTAACGGCATTGTTCAGCAAATTCGGTCAGCGTAATGGAGGGTTTGCCGTCAAAATCTGCAATCACATCGTAGACATAACCGGTTCCGCAATCCGTCTCAACGGTACCGTGATAGCGCGGTATTCCACTCCAGTCTTTTAACCGGCGACCAAGATACGCGTAGTACTTTAACTCACGGCGGATCTCTTTATCGCCACCATCGCCACGATGGTAGACAATCTTGATACAGCGTTGGGCATCTTCCGGATGCGCATAACATTTCCGATGTCTTCCGGTGCCCAGGGGACTTTGTTCAGATAAGCGAATCATGCCATCTCCTGGAAATATTTTCTGACGATCTCCAGTATGGTCGATTAACTTAAACAAAACCTAAACAATGCCTCTTAAGGTTTTCTTAAGGTTCTTCTGAAAGTGAAAAGCGCACAAAATGTACAAATGACGTTGATTGAGAACGATTTCAGTACGTGATTTTCTTATTGTCGGGGGGAGTTTGAAGGGAGTTGTATGTCAAAGTGATGAAGATTAATCTTCATCAAAACCAGAGTTAAAGAGGGCGATAACGGCGGCCAGTGCTTCCTCTTCCTGTGGGCCGGTCGCTTCAACTTCAATCTGCCGTCCTTTGGCAGAATCCAACATCAGCAGCGCAATAACGCTGTTGGCTTCGGCCTCGGTGCCTTCGTCATTACGTAACAGCACTTCAGCGTCAAAACCCTGCATTAATTCAAACAGCTTCATTGCAGGCCGGGCATGCATGCCCAGCTTGTTTGTGATTTCAACAGTTTGCTTGACGGTCATGGTTTACGTTTTTCCAGCGTACGATGGCGTGACTGGACGTTTTTACCGCGCGAGCGGAAGTAGTCTGCCAGTTGCTCTGCAATATACACCGAACGGTGCTTCCCGCCGGTACAACCAATGGCGACCGTCAAGTAGCTACGGTTGTTGGTTTCCAGCATAGGTAACCATAGCTCAAGATAGCTTCGCGTCTGGTAGATAAAATTGTGTACTTCTGTGTGGCGGTCGAGGAACGCGGCGACAGGTTTATCAAGACCTGTCATTGGACGCAGTTTCGGATCCCAGTGCGGGTTCGGCAAGAAGCGCACGTCAAAGACGTAATCTGCATCGATAGGGATACCGTGTTTGAAGCCGAAAGACTCAAAGACCATGGTCAGTTCGCGTTCACGTTTACCCAGCAGACGGGTACGCAGCATTTCAGCCAGCTCGTGAACGGACATTTCTGAGGTATCGACAATCAGATCCGCTCGCGAACGCAGAGGCTCCAGCAAATCGCTTTCTTTGTCGATAGCACTTTCCAGCGACAGGTTTTTGCTGGAAAGCGGATGCAGTCGGCGCGTGTCACTGTAACGACGAATTAAGGTATTACGGTCGGCATCCAGGAACAGGAGTTGCGGTGAGAAAGCGTCAGGCAGGTTACTCATCGCCTGTTCGAATATTTCTGGTGACTCCGGCATATTACGAACATCAATGCTGACGGCGGCAGAAATCTCGCGATCGGCCAGGGTTCGAGCCAGATCGGGTAACAACACTACGGGAAGGTTATCCACGCAGTAAAAACCCATATCTTCCAGCGCACGCAGGGCGACAGATTTACCTGAACCTGAACGTCCGCTGACGATCATCAGTACCATGTACTGTTTCTCCTCACAACGTCTAAAAGAGACATTACCGAATAACTACGCTTCATCCGGAGTACCTTCGGTATCCGTAATGATTTGATACAGCTCTTCATCGCTCTGGGCTGCGCGTAAACGGCGGCAGATGGTTTTGTCCGCCAGACGTTTCGCCACCAGCGACAGAGTATGCAGGTGCGTTTTAGTTTGGTCTGCCGGCACCAGCAGGGCAAAAAGTAAGTCCACCGGTTGGTTGTCGATGGCATCGAAAGCTATAGGCGTTTCGAGCTGAACGAAAACGCCAACGGCGCGCAGAGTATCTTCTTCCAGTTTGCCATGCGGAATGGCAATACCATTGCCGATACCGGTACTGCCCATTTTTTCCCGCGTCAGGATAGCTTCAAAAACCACCTGAGGCGGCAGGCTAAGTTGTTTCGCCGCCAGCTCGCTGATGATTTCCAGGGCGCGTTTTTTGCTCTGACAGTGAACGCGGCTTCGCGTACATTCCCTGTTAAGAACACTGCTAAGCTGTAGAGTTGTATCATTATTTGTCATAATTTCACCTAAGAACCTGCCCACTCAAACAGTGGAACAGGCTCGGAGCATTAACCGTACAAATGGCCCGTTGTGCCGCACAACAGGCCGCCATGCACATGCTAATTGCCCGGACAATTAGTGTTGTTTCAGTTTATCTTTATGTTTGGTCAACTGGCGTGCCAGCTTATCAATTAAGCCATCAATGGCAGCGTACATGTCCTGACCTTCCGCGCTGGCATGAATTTCACCACCGTTTACATGCAGTGTTGCATCTGAGGTGTGGGTGACTTTCTCCACTTTCAGAACAACATAGACCTGGTTGATTCGGTCAAAATATTGCTCAAGTTTGGCAAATTTGGCTCTAACAAATTCGCGCAGTGCCTCGGTGATCTCGACGTTATTTCCGGTAATGTTGAGCTGCATAGTGTCTTCCTTATCGGTTGGGTCAAACGAGCTGTTTACGCTGGTTTGACGGCGGAATGGATAAAGACTCTCGGTACTTCGCAACAGTGCGGCGTGCCACCATGATACCTTGTTCCGACAGCAAAGAGGTTAACTTGCTGTCGCTCAACGGTTTCGCTGGGTTTTCCGCCGCGATTAATTTCTTCACCAGCGCACGAATCGCCGTGGAGGAAGCTTCGCCGCCGCCCTCGGTATTGACGTGACTGGAAAAGAAATACTTCAGTTCAAAAATGCCTCGTGGACTATGCAGGTATTTTTGCGTGGTCACGCGAGATATCGTCGATTCATGCATTTCGACAGCCTGGGCGATATCGGCCAGTACCATCGGTTTCATATATTCTTCACCTTGCTCAAAGAAGGCTTGCTGCTGTTCAACGATACAGCGACTCACGCGCAGTAGCGTATCGTTACGGCTTTCCAGACTCTTGATCAACCATTTGGCATCCTGCAGATTGCTGCGGATAAACTGGCTGTCACCATCGTTGCGCGCGTTATTGCACATCGAGGCGTAGTGCTGGTTGATTTGCAGACGCGGAATGCTGTCACTGTTGAGTTCTACCGTCCAGTGACCGTTATGCTTACGCACCAGCACATCTGGAATGACATACTCAGGTTCGCCAGTCTGGATCGACTGCCCGGGGCGCGGATCGAGCGACTGGATCAGATTGACGGCTTCTTTCAGCACATCTTCTTTCAGACGCGTGACGCGCATTAAAGTGCGGAAGTCGTGATTGGCTAACAGATCGAGATGATCGCTAATGATCAGTCTGGCCTCTTCCAGCCACGGCGTGGTTTTATCGAATTGGGAGAGTTGGATTAGCAGGCAGTCACGCAGATCTTTTGCCGCTACACCGACCGGATCAAACCGTTGGATCCGCTTAAGGACGGCTTCAACCTCGTCGATGTCGATCTCTTCATCGCCCATACTTTCGAGAATATCTTCCAGCGGGACAGTCAGATAACCGGTGTCATCAACGGCATCGACGATAGAGGTAGCAATAGCGCGGTCAGTGTCGGAAAACGGTGTCAGCTCGACCTGCCACATCAGGTAATCCTGCAAGGTCTGCGTCGTTTCGCCCTGATAGACCGGCAGCTCATCGTCAATGTAGTCACCGCTGGTGCCGGATGGTGTACCAGCGGTGTAAATGGTGTCCCAACTGGCATCGAGCGGCAGCTCTTCCGGCATCTCTTTTTGTTCGAGCGCGTCGGCGGTGTCCAGCGTTTCACTGTCTTGCGTTTCGCTGGTGTCGATTTCTTCATGAGTGTCGATTTGCTCAAGCAGCGGATTACTCTCCAGCGCCTGCTGTAGCTCCTGCTGAAGTTCCAGCGTCGACAACTGCAACAGACGAATCGCCTGTTGAAGCTGTGGCGTCATCGCCAGTTGTTGGCTAAGCCTGAGTTGCAAACCTTGCTTCATGTTCAGAATCGTACTCTCCTGCTAAAACGTCGCAAACTTCTACCCTATCAGAGTCTGAAGTCTTCCCCAAGGTATACACGCTTAACGTGTTCGTCTTGTAAGATTTCTGTAGGCGTGCCGTGGGCAATCAAATGCCCCTGACTGACGATATAAGCGCGTTCACAAACCGCCAGTGTTTCACGCACGTTGTGGTCAGTGATCAGTACGCCCAGGCCGCTGTCGCGCAGGTGTTCAATGATGCGTTTAATGTCGATAACCGAGATCGGGTCAACCCCGGCAAACGGTTCGTCGAGTAGAATAAATTTCGGATTCGCAGCCAGTGCGCGGGCAATTTCTACACGGCGACGTTCACCCCCGGAGAGTGACTGCCCCATGCTGTCACGCAGGTGCTCAATGTGAAACTCTTCCATCAGCTCGTTCGCGCGGTCTTCACGTTGTTCAGCAGACAAGTCGTCACGAATTTGCAGTACCGCCATCAGGTTATCGTAAACGCTGAGGCGACGGAAAATGGAGGCTTCCTGTGGCAGATAGCCGATACCGCGGCGCGCGCGTGCATGCAGAGGCAGCAGACTGATATCGTCATCATCAATAATGATGTTGCCCGCATCGCGCGGCACAATGCCAACAACCATATAGAAAGTGGTGGTCTTACCGGCACCGTTTGGCCCCAGCAGACCGACAATTTCCCCGGAGTTGACGGTCAGGCTGACGTCTTCTACCACGCGACGGCCTTTATAGGCTTTTGCAAGGTTCTTTGCAGTTAATGTTGCCATAACGAATTAATTACCCTTCTTCTGTGCCGGGGTCTGGCCTTTGTTGTTTTTGTCCTGCAGCTGCGACGGCACCAGAACGGTTGTTACGCGCTTGCCTTTGTCGCTGAAAGCCTGCATTTTCTGCTCTTTCACCAGGTAAGTGATCTTATCGCCCTTAATGTTGCTATCGACCTGCTGCAGATAAGCATTACCCGTCAGAACGACAAAATCTTTTGCCAGTTCGTAGTGCATCTGGGAAGCATGACCTTCAACGGGTTTACCGTTGTCCTGCATCTGGTAGAACGTTGCCGGTTTACCGTAGCCGTCAATCACTTCTTTACCTTGTTCGCCGCCCGGACGGGTAACGACCACTTTGTCGGCATTAATTTTGATGGTGCCCTGGGTGACGATGACATTACCGGTAAAGGTAACCACGTTGCCTTGCATATCAAGAGATTGCTGGTCCGATTCAATGTGGATCGGCTGATCAGTGTCTCCGGTTACGGCAAATGCCGGAATGCTGGCGGCCAGAAGTGAGCTGGCAAGCACAAGATTAAGGCTGAGTTTGTTTGTTTTGAATTTCATAGGATGTTCTAACCTTTTCAATCAGCTCGGCGTTCTTGCTGCGTAAGTTGCCGCGCATTTTCAGACCGCTGGAGTTAAATGTTGTTCCGTATAACGTGACGAGGTCTTCAGAGGTAACATCCTGCGTCACCAGATTGATCTGCGCGTTATCCGTCGTGATTCTGCGAAGTTGAGAGTCCGGCACAAGTGCGTTGACTTCAACGTGTCCATATAAATAGAGCATCCGGTCATTGGTCAGCTTGGCTTTATCTGCTTTTACGGACCATGTCGGGATTTTATCCTTATCAAACGTGGTAAGTACCGGCTGCGTAAACCACGAAACGGCCTGATCGGAATAATATTCAACGTGTTGAGCAATCAATCGATAGCTTAGTGCCCCTTCTGGGTTATAGACGAGCGTGTCCGTATGCTCGCTTTTATAGGTGGGATCATTGTTGTTGACGACCACCTGGGCGGTATCGTCTTTTTCGGCCATATTAATGCCGATCATCACCAGAACCGCCAGTGATAGCACAATGGTAACCCAACGTCTGGCTTTACTCATATCGATTGCCCTTTGGCTTCATCCAGTTTGCCCTGCGCCAGGAGTAATAAGTCGCAAACTTCTCGCACTGCGCCACGACCGCCAGCAATGCGCGTCACATAATCGGCGCGCGGGATCAACAGTGGATGAGCATCGGCCACGGCGACGCTTAAACCCACTTTTTCCATTACCGGCCAGTCGATGAGATCATCGCCGACATAAGCCACATTTTCCGGGGCAATCGCCAGTTTTTCCAGCAGTTCGCTAAAGGCGATCAGTTTGTTTGACTGCCCCTGATACAAGTGAGTGATCCCCAATGTGGCACAACGATCTTCTACCAGTTTAGCCTTTCGCCCGGTAATGATAGCGACTTCAATATCAGAGGTGAGCGCACAACGAATGCCATAACCGTCACGAACATTGAACGCTTTCAGCTCTTCGCCGTTATTGCCCATATAAATCAGGCCATCTGACAGTACGCCATCAACGTCGAGGATCAGCAGACGAATGTTCTCTGCTTTTGCTATAACGTCGGCGCTGACAGGGCCGTAACAGGTCGCAAGCGACGCACCTGCTTTGCTCATTGTTGTTTATCCTTGAATCTTTACACTACGCCTGCACGCAGTAAATCATGCATATGTAACACACCGAGTAAATGGTCGCCATCGGCAACCATCACGGAGGTGATATGGCGGGACTGCATTAAGTTCAGTGCCTCAACGGCCAGAATGCCAGGGCGCACGCGTATTCCCCCCGGCGTCATCACATCGGCAATACTTAACTGACGAACATCCACTCCCATATCGAAGACACGGCGTAAATCACCGTCGGTAAAGATGCCTTCAATCATCATATTGTCATCGCAAATGACAGTCATACCAAGATTTTTGCGGGTAACTTCCAGCAATGCGTCACGCAGACTGGCCGTTTTCTTAACATGCGGGATCTCATCGCCCGTATGCATAATATCGTTTACGCGCAGCAGAAGTTTACGACCCAGTGCGCCGCCTGGGTGTGAGAGCGCAAAATCTTCAGCAGTAAAGCCGCGTGCTTTTAACAGCGCGACAGCGAGGGCATCGCCCATAACCAGCGTGGCGGTGGTGCTGCTGGTCGGTGCCAGCCCTAACGGACAGGCTTCTTTCGCTACTTTAACACACAGATGCACATCTGCGGCGCGCGCCATGCTGCTCTCCGGGCGACCGGTGATGCAGATTAACGGTACGTGAAGACGCTTAAGCACTGGAATTAAGGCCGTGATTTCGCTGGATTCACCTGAGTTAGAGATAGCAATCACCACATCCTGTGGGGTGACCATGCCTAAATCACCATGCGCGGCTTCACCAGGATGGACGAAAAATGAAGGTGTACCGGTGCTGGCAAACGTTGCGGCCATTTTGCGCCCGATGTGCCCCGATTTCCCCATCCCCATGACGACAACTTTCCCTTTACACCAGAACATCTTTTCACAGGCAAGCGTGAAATTCTGATTGATGTATTGATCAAGCTCCGCCAGGCATTCACGTTCAATCGCCAGGACTTCTTTACCTGCTTGCTGAAAGTCAAAACCCGGTTGTAACTCTACGTGCGACATAATGCGTTTCCAGTTATTCAACGAGTATTGGCGATAACCAGTACAACATCGCCAGCCATACGATAAATCCGCCAGTTAATAATACCCCTACACCACGGCCCGGTTGCGGGGAGCGCCGCCAGCACAGCAACGCAAAAATAATGCTCACCAGCAACATCACGCTGTAGTCACGACTGTACGCCAATGGATCAATCTCTCCTGGTGTTATCAGCGCGGGTAAACCCAACACGATGACAATATTAAAAATGTTTGCGCCAATGATATTTCCGACAGCAATGTCGTTTTCACCTTTGCGAACCCCCGCTATTGCGGTTGCCAGTTCCGGCAGGCTGGTTCCGATAGCAATTGCCGTCAGACCCATCGTCAACTCGCTGATGGCAAAGTAATTCGCCAGCACCGTGGCGTTATCAACCACCATCCGCGTGGCCACTGGCATGATGATAAGCGCAATGCCGAGCCATAAAAACGCGACGGGCAATCCGCCGTCACGCGGCAGCTCTGCAAGCTGCTCTCTGGTCAGGCTGTCAGTCCCCTGACGTTCAGCCTGACGTGCAAGTTTAACAATGAACAGCAGCCATAGCACAGCCAGAAAGAGGAGAAAGATACCATCGCTGCGACTAAGTTGTCCGTCATAGAGTACGGAACCGGCCACTACGCTGACCAACAACATTAAGGGTAATTCACGACGCAGAACATCGGAATGGACGGTAAAAGGACGAACCAGCGCAGCCAGACCGAGGATCAGCAAAATATTGATAATGTTTGAGCCGAGGGCTGTACCAACGGCTAAATCGCGTTGTTCGTGCAGAGACGCGGCAAGCGAGACGATGATTTCTGGTAACGATGTACCAATACTGACCACCGTCATGCCGATGATCAGCGGCGGGATGCCAAAGGTTCGGCAAAGAATAGACGCGGCAAAAACCAGGCGGTCGGCACTGTAAACGACCAAAAGTAAACCAACAATTAACAGTGCCGTAGCTAAAAGCATCTAACGTCCTTTCTTCAGGTATACTCGCCGGTCCGCTGAAGATTTTCAGAAAGCCGTAACGGATTCTTAATTTTGACTTTATGCGGCTAAAAAGTAAAACAAATGCCAGCTTTCGCTAACCACGGCGGGTAATATTCTGTAAATATGTTGGGTTCAAGGTTAAATTGAGCGCCATGCTTAGAAAATCAACGCAAGACGAAGGGTGAATTATGGAGCAGTCTGTGGCGAATTTAGTCGATATGCGCGATGTCAGTTTTACGCGTGGCAATCGCTGCATCTTCGATAATATTTCCCTGACCGTGCCGCGAGGGAAGATCACGGCGATCATGGGGCCATCGGGCATCGGTAAAACGACGCTACTCCGTCTGATTGGCGGGCAAATCGCACCAGATCATGGTGAGATCCTTTTCGATGGTGAGAATATTCCGGCGATGTCTCGTTCGCGCCTGTATACAGTGCGCAAACGGATGAGCATGTTATTTCAGTCCGGGGCGTTGTTCACTGATATGAACGTATTTGACAACGTCGCCTATCCACTGCGCGAACATACCCAACTTCCCGCGCCATTGTTGCATAGTACGGTGATGATGAAGCTGGAGGCCGTGGGGCTGCGTGGAGCGGCTAAACTAATGCCTTCTGAACTTTCCGGTGGGATGGCGCGGCGTGCAGCGCTGGCGCGTGCGATTGCGCTGGAGCCGGATCTCATCATGTTTGATGAACCTTTTGTTGGGCAAGATCCCATCACCATGGGCGTACTGGTGAAGCTGATTTCTGAGCTGAACAGCGCGCTGGGCGTGACTTGTGTGGTGGTTTCTCACGATGTGCCGGAAGTGTTAAGTATTGCGGATCACGCCTGGATCCTGGCGGACAAAAAAATTGTCGCTCATGGCAGTGCCCAGGCGTTGCAGGCGAATCCTGATCCGCGCGTACGTCAGTTTCTGGACGGGATAGCTGACGGGCCTGTTCCGTTCCGCTATCCTGCCGGCGATTATCACGCTGATCTTTTACCAGGGAGTTAAGCCACTCATGCTGTTAAATGCGCTGGCGTCGCTCGGACATAAAGGGATTAAAACCCTGAGAACGTTCGGGCGGGCCGGGTTAATGTTATTCAATGCGCTGGTCGGCAAACCGGAATTTCGCAAACATGCGCCGCTGCTGGTGCGCCAGCTCTATAATGTCGGCGTCCTGTCGATGCTGATTATTGTGGTTTCTGGCGTGTTCATCGGAATGGTGTTGGGGCTGCAAGGTTATCTGGTTCTGACCACTTATAGTGCGGAAACCAGTCTGGGTATGCTGGTGGCGTTATCGCTACTGCGTGAACTGGGGCCGGTGGTTGCCGCGTTGTTGTTTGCCGGGCGTGCTGGTTCGGCGCTAACCGCAGAAATCGGCCTGATGCGCGCTACAGAGCAACTCTCCAGTATGGAGATGATGGCGGTGGATCCGCTGCGTCGGGTTATTTCTCCCCGTTTCTGGGCTGGGGTTATTTCATTACCACTGTTGACGGTTATTTTCGTCGCCGTGGGGATCTGGGGCGGATCTCTGGTCGGCGTCAGTTGGAAAGGCATTGATAGCGGGTTCTTCTGGTCGGCAATGCAAAATGCCGTCGACTGGCGTATGGATCTGGTCAACTGTCTGATTAAGAGCGTGGTGTTCGCCATCACGGTGACGTGGATTTCGTTGTTTAACGGCTACGACGCCATCCCGACGTCTGCCGGGATTAGCCGGGCAACCACTCGCACCGTTGTCCACTCGTCTCTGGCTGTTCTGGGGCTGGATTTTGTGCTGACCGCATTGATGTTTGGGAATTGAGTACATGCAAACGAAAAAAAATGAAATTTGGGTGGGTATCTTTTTATTAGCAGCACTGCTGGCGGCTCTGTTTGTTTGCCTGAAGGCGGCGAACGTGACGTCCATACGTACTGAACCGACCTACACGCTTTATGCGACGTTCGATAACATTGGCGGCCTGAAAGCGCGCTCTCCGGTCAGTATTGGTGGCGTTGTTGTGGGCCGGGTGGCGGATATTACGCTGGACCCGAAAACCTATCTGCCACGCGTAACGCTGGAAATTGAACAACGTTATAACCACATTCCAGATACCAGTTCGCTGAGCATTCGTACTTCCGGCCTACTGGGGGAACAATATCTGGCATTAAACGTCGGTTTTGAAGACCCGGAACTGGGGACTGCTATCCTGAAGGATGGCGATACAATTCAGGACACTAAGTCTGCGATGGTGCTGGAAGATCTCATTGGTCAGTTCCTTTACGGTAGTAAAGGCGATGACAATAAGAATAGTGGCGATGCGCCAGCTGCTGCGCCAGGTAATAATGAAACCACTGAACCTGTGGGTACAACGAAATAATTTCAGGAGAACCGACGCATGTTTAAACGTTTAATGATGGTCGCTTTGCTGGTGATTGCACCGCTGAGTGCGGCAACCGCGGCAGACCAGACCAATCCTTATAAGCTGATGGACGAGGCGGCGCAGAAAACGTTCGATCGCCTGAAGAATGAGCAACCGCAAATTCGGGCCAACCCGGATTATCTGCGTACCATTGTTGATCAGGAACTGCTGCCATACGTACAGGTGAAATACGCCGGTGCGCTGGTGCTGGGCCAGTATTACAAGAGTGCGACCCCTGCTCAACGTGAAGCCTACTTTGCCGCTTTCCGTGAGTACCTGAAGCAGGCTTACGGTCAGGCGCTGGCGATGTATCATGGTCAAACCTATCAGATTGCGCCAGAACAGCCGCTGGGCGATAAAACCATTGTGCCGATTCGCGTTACCATTATTGATCCGAATGGCCGCCCGCCGGTGCGTCTGGACTTCCAGTGGCGTAAAAACTCCCAGACGGGCAACTGGCAGGCTTACGACATGATTGCTGAAGGCGTCAGTATGATCACCACCAAACAAAACGAGTGGGGAACGCTGCTGCGTACCAAAGGTATCGACGGCCTGACTGCGCAACTGAAATCGATTTCTCAACAGAAAATCACTCTGGAAGAGAAAAAATAATGAGCGAGTCACTGAGCTGGATGCAGACGGGTGACACGCTGGCGTTATCCGGAGAGCTGGATCAGGACGTTTTGCTACCGCTTTGGGAAATGCGTGAGGAAGCGGTGAAGGGGATTACCTGCATCGATCTTAGCCGTGTGTCCCGCGTGGATACGGGGGGACTGGCACTGCTGCTCCAGCTTATCGATCTGGCGAAAAAGCAGGGCAACAATGTGACGCTTCAGGGGGTAAACGACAAAGTGTATACCCTGGCGAAATTGTATAATTTGCCTGCTGATGTTCTGCCTCGTTAAATTTTTTCAGGCCGGATATGGCGTTAACCGCCTGTCCGGCAAACCTGCCTGCAAGTCGAGCCTTGTCTGATTTATCAGCGAGGCTTTTTGCTTATTTATGCCAGCGCAACTTTGCTCTAAGATGTTTCGCTGGTTTATTAACTGATGATTGAAGATCCCATGGAAAATAATGAAATTCAGAGCGTGTTGATGAACGCTCTCTCCCTCCAGGAAGTCCACGTTTCCGGCGATGGCAGCCACTTTCAGGTTATTGCCGTGGGTGAGTTGTTTGACGGCATGAGTCGGGTTAAAAAACAGCAGACGGTCTATGGCCCGCTGATGGAATATATTGCGGATAACCGCATTCATGCTGTGTCGATCAAAGCGTATACCCCTGCGGAGTGGGCGCGCGATCGCAAACTGAACGGCTTTTGAGCTATGGGCGATTCGCCGGTAGCGGATATGAATTGTTAACTGAGAACAAACTAAATGGATAAATTTCGTGTTCAGGGGCCAACGAAGCTCCAGGGCGAAGTCACAATTTCCGGCGCTAAAAATGCTGCTCTGCCTATCCTTTTTGCCGCTCTACTGGCGGAAGAACCGGTAGAGATCCAGAACGTCCCGAAACTGAAAGACGTCGATACATCAATGAAGCTGCTAAGTCAGCTGGGTGCGAAAGTAGAACGTAATGGTTCTGTGCATATTGATGCCCGCGACGTTAATGTATTCTGCGCACCTTACGATCTGGTTAAAACCATGCGTGCTTCTATCTGGGCACTGGGGCCGCTGGTAGCGCGCTTTGGTCAGGGGCAAGTTTCACTGCCTGGCGGTTGTACGATCGGTGCGCGTCCGGTTGATCTACACATTTCTGGCCTCGAACAATTAGGCGCGACCATCAAACTGGAAGAAGGTTACGTTAAAGCTTCCGTCGATGGTCGTCTGAAAGGCGCACATATCGTGATGGATAAAGTCAGCGTTGGCGCAACGGTGACCATCATGTGTGCTGCAACCCTGGCGGAAGGTACCACGATTATTGAAAACGCAGCGCGTGAACCGGAAATCGTCGATACCGCGAACTTCCTGATTACGCTGGGTGCGAAAATTAGCGGTCAGGGCACCGATCGTATCGTCATCGAAGGTGTGGAACGTTTAGGCGGCGGTGTCTATCGCGTGCTACCGGATCGTATCGAAACCGGTACTTTCCTGGTGGCGGCGGCGATTTCTCGCGGCAAAATTATCTGCCGTAACGCGCAGCCAGATACTCTCGACGCCGTGCTGGCGAAACTGCGTGACGCTGGAGCGGACATCGAAGTCGGCGAAGACTGGATTAGCCTGGATATGCATGGCAAACGTCCGAAGGCTGTTAACGTACGTACCGCGCCGCATCCGGCATTCCCGACCGATATGCAGGCCCAGTTCACGCTGTTGAACCTGGTGGCAGAAGGGACCGGATTCATCACCGAAACGGTCTTTGAAAACCGCTTTATGCATGTGCCGGAGCTTAGCCGTATGGGCGCGCATGCCGAAATCGAAAGCAATACCGTTATTTGTCATGGTGTTGAAAAACTTTCTGGTGCACAGGTTATGGCAACCGATCTGCGTGCATCAGCAAGCCTGGTGCTGGCTGGCTGTATTGCGGAAGGGACGACGGTGGTTGATCGTATTTATCACATCGATCGTGGCTACGAACGCATTGAAGACAAACTGCGCGCTTTAGGTGCAAATATTAAGCGTGTGAAAGGCGAGTAATCGTCTGAGAGCTGGCAGCCCCGTTCGCGGGGCTACCGCCAGACCACTCATTTTTTCGGTTTAGTGTAGCTACGCATCAACTGCGTTCTGTCGATAAACTCATGGGTCTGCGGATCATGGTAGCGTGATGGCCAGATAACCCAGGGGTCAGTTCCCAGGGCTTTCGCAATAATCATCTCTCCTTTCGGCCATGGGCGCGATAATGCGTTTGCCAGCGTTGAGGAACTCAAACCATTTCTGCGAGATTCCGCCGCCATTGACGTTCCTTTCTTGCGCAAACCTGCAATGATGTCAGGGGGATGCCAGTCAATGAAATTACTTTCCATCTTTCCTCACTCCTTAAGTTAGTCGCTTTCATTCAGAACACTTCTTCTGTCGGGCATCACTATACTCCTGATGGCCTATTGCTCTAAAAAGTTCCTGTAAAGAGTGTGAATATTCAGAATATATAAAGATTCATCGCCCTTTTTTTTTCAGGTGTTATAGCGCTGAATTAGTGTTTTTATGGAATTTACTGGAATCATCCCGCGCACTGCGCGGGATGAAGGGAGGGGATTAACGATCGCGTTGAACAGCGATGTGCGCGAGGCCGATGAGTGCTTCTCGCCAAGGGGTGTCCGGGAGCACCTGTAACGCTGCGATGGCTTTGTCTGCTTCTTCCTCGGCGCGCTGACGCGTCCATTCAAGAGATCCACAAGCGTTCATTGCTTCCAGAACCGGTTCCAGAAGATGGCGACCGTTACCCTGTTCGATGGCGGTACGGATCATCTGTGCCTGTTCTGGTGTGCCATGATGCATCGCATGCAGCAGCGGCAGCGTCGGTTTACCTTCGTTCAGATCGTCGCCGACGTTTTTACCTAACTGTTCGCCATCGGCATTGTAATCGAGTAAATCGTCGATCAACTGGAAAGCAGTGCCGAGATAGCGCCCATAATCCTGCAGGCCTTTCTCCTCCTCCGGCGTACAGCCAGCCAGAATCCCGGAACACTGCGCGGCAGCCTCAAACAGACGCGCGGTTTTGCTATAGATAACGCGCATGTAGTTTTCTTCAGTGATGTCCGGATCGTTAACGTTCATCAGTTGCAGAACTTCACCTTCTGCGATGACGTTTACAGCTTCTGACATGACTTCCAGCACTTTGAGTGAACCGAGGCTGGTCATCATCTGGAACGCGCGGGTATAAATAAAATCGCCTACCAGCACGCTGGCGGCATTGCCAAATGCAGCGTTGGCGGTAGCTTTACCCCTGCGCATATCTGATTCATCCACAACGTCGTCGTGTAGCAGAGTCGCCGTGTGGATAAACTCGATCAGGGCAGCAATGGTGACATGCGCATTTCCCTCATAGCCAACAGCTCGTGCAGCCAGTACAGCAATCATCGGACGAATACGTTTACCGCCGCCGCTGACGATGTAATAGCCTAACTGATTGATCAGTTGGACGTCGGAATTAAGCTGCTCAAGGATTGCCGCATTAACACCCGCCATATCTTGCGCGGTTAACTCATTGATTTTTTCTAAATTCATCGCAAAAGCCGGGCTTTTCGCCCCGATTACCTTACTGTGAACAAAGGCAACTTAGGGTTTATGGTTAGGAATATAGGGTGATTGTACTGAAAAAATGGCACAGATAAACGTTACCGTACAAGTTGTGTTTTTTTTCTTCGTGTATTGACTGTAGCACTTGTCAAAGACGTGCGTTTTGCGTAATATTCGCGCCCTATTGTGAATATTTATAGCGCACTCTGAATCATTGAAAAGGTGTGCGCGGAAGCGGAGTTTTATATGTACGCGGTTTTCCAAAGTGGTGGTAAACAACACCGAGTAAGCGAAGGTCAGACCGTTCGCCTGGAAAAGCTGGACATCGCAACTGGCGAAACTGTTGAGTTCGCTGAAGTGCTGATGATCGCAAACGGTGAAGAAGTCAAAATCGGCGTTCCTTTCGTTGATGGCGGCGTAATCAAAGCTGAAGTTGTTGCTCACGGTCGTGGCGAGAAAGTTAAAATCGTTAAGTTTCGTCGTCGTAAACACTATCGTAAGCAGCAGGGCCATCGTCAGTGGTTCACTGATGTGAAAATTACTGGCATCAGCGCCTAAGACCTGAGGAGAGATTTCAAATGGCACATAAAAAGGCTGGCGGCTCCACACGTAACGGTCGCGATTCAGAAGCTAAACGCCTGGGCGTTAAGCGTTTCGGTGGCGAATCCGTTCTGGCGGGTAGCATCATCGTTCGTCAACGTGGTACCAAATTCCACGCTGGCGCTAACGTAGGTTGCGGTCGTGACCACACTCTGTTTGCTAAAGCAGACGGTAAAGTGAAATTCGAAGTTAAAGGCCCGAAAAACCGTAAATTTATCAGCATCGAAGCTGAATAAGTTTTTCGCGTCCCGGTAACGGATGAAAGCCCCGCAACACGTTGCGGGGCTTTTTACATTCGATAACCGGTAAAAATGAGCATGGTGCGACGTTAATCCGCAAATGCGCTTTGCAGGGAATACGGTATGAAGCAGCAGGCAGGCATTGGCATTCTTTTGGCGCTCACCACAGCAATTTGCTGGGGGGCGTTGCCAATCGCAATGAAGCAGGTGCTGGAGGTGATGGAACCTCCGACAATCGTGTTTTACCGTTTCTTGATGGCGAGTATTGGCCTGGGTGCCATTCTTGCGGTGAAGAAGAGGTTGCCGCCATTACGCGTGTTTCGTAAGCCACGCTGGTTGATTTTGTTGGCAGTGGCGACCGCCGGGCTGTTTGGGAACTTCATCCTGTTCAGCTCATCCTTGCAATACCTGAGTCCGACCGCTTCGCAGGTGATTGGGCAACTCTCGCCAGTTGGCATGATGGTTGCCAGCGTATTTATCCTGAAAGAGAAAATGCGCAGCACTCAGGTTGTAGGGGCATTGATGCTCCTGAGCGGCCTGGTGATGTTTTTTAACACCAGTCTGGTCGAGATATTTACAAAGCTCACTGATTACACCTGGGGAGTCATCTTTGGGGTCGGTGCGGCGACAGTTTGGGTGAGTTATGGCGTGGCGCAAAAGGTTTTATTGCGTCGGCTGGCCTCACCGCAGATCCTGTTTTTGCTGTACACTTTATGTACAATTGCGCTCTTCCCTCTGGCAAAGCCAGGAGTGATAGCGCAGCTTAGCCACTGGCAGCTCGCATGTTTAATTTTTTGCGGACTGAATACATTGGTAGGATATGGCGCCCTGGCGGAAGCGATGGCTCGCTGGCAGGCAGCGCAGGTGAGCGCGATCATCACGCTCACCCCACTGTTTACGCTGTTTTTTTCAGATCTTTTATCACTGGCCTGGCCCGATTTCTTCGCCAGACCGATGTTAAACCTTTTAGGTTATCTCGGTGCGTTTGTCGTGGTTGCGGGCGCGATGTATTCCGCCATTGGTCATCGTATTTGGGGCGGATTACGTAAGCATACAACGGTGGTATCGCAACCCCGCGCAGGCGAATGATTTACGGAGAATAAAATGAAGTTTGTTGATGAAGCATCGATTCTGGTCGTTGCAGGTGATGGCGGTAATGGTTGCGTGAGCTTCCGCCGCGAAAAGTATATTCCGAAAGGCGGCCCGGATGGCGGCGACGGTGGTGATGGTGGTGACGTATGGATGGAAGCCGACGAAAACCTGAACACGCTTATCGATTATCGTTTTGAAAAATCTTTCCGTGCAGAGCGCGGTCAGAACGGCGCAAGCCGCGATTGTACCGGTAAGCGCGGTAAAGACGTGACGATTAAAGTGCCGGTAGGTACGCGTGTAATCGACCAGGGTACTGGTGAAACCATGGGCGATATGACTAAACACGGTCAGCGTCTGCTGGTTGCTAAGGGCGGCTGGCACGGTCTGGGCAATACCCGTTTCAAATCGTCCGTTAACCGTACACCACGGCAGAAAACCAACGGTACGCCGGGTGATAAGCGTGAGCTGCTGCTGGAGCTGATGCTGCTGGCTGACGTCGGTATGTTGGGGATGCCAAACGCGGGTAAATCGACCTTTATTCGCGCGGTATCGGCGGCTAAACCGAAAGTGGCGGATTATCCGTTTACCACTCTGGTGCCAAGTCTGGGTGTGGTACGAATGGACAACGAAAAGAGCTTCGTTGTTGCCGATATTCCAGGACTGATTGAAGGCGCTGCGGAAGGCGCAGGTCTGGGTATCCGCTTCCTGAAGCACCTGGAACGTTGCCGCGTCCTGTTGCACCTCATCGATATCGATCCGATTGACGGCACCGATCCGGTTGAAAACGCGCGTATTATTATCAGCGAGCTGGAAAAATACAGCCAGGATCTGGCGGCGAAACCGCGTTGGTTAGTGTTCAATAAGATCGATCTGCTGGATAAGGCAGAAGCTGAAGAGAAAGCGAAAGCGATTGCTGAAGCGCTGGGCTGGGAAGATAAATATTATCTGATCTCTGCGGCGAGTGGACTGGGCGTGAAAGATCTCTGCTGGGATGTGATGACCTTTATCATTGAAAACCCGGTCGTGCAGGCTGAAGAAGCGAAACAGCCAGAGAAAGTCGAATTCATGTGGGATGATTATCATCGCCAGCAGCTTGAAGAGATTGCTGAAGAGGATGATGAGGACTGGGATGATGACTGGGACGAAGACGACGAAGAAGGCGTTGAGTTCATTTACAAGCGTTAATCAGCAAAACCCCGGCCATGTGCCGTAATGCCGATCAGTTAAGGATCAGTTGACCGATCCAGTGGCTGTGTAAGAATCCGGAAACGCTCACTTGTTTCCGGATTTTTTTATGCACATTGGACAGGCTCTTGATCTGGTATCCCGTTACGATTCTCTGCGTAACCCACTGACTTCTCTGGGGGATTACCTCGACCCCGAACTCATCTCTCGTTGCCTTGCCGAATCAGGTACTGTAACGCTACGCAAGCGCCGTCTTCCCCTCGAAATGATGGTCTGGTGTATTGTTGGCATGGCGCTTGAGCGTAAAGAACCTCTTCACCAGATTGTGAATCGCCTGGACATCATGCTGCCGGGCAATCGCCCCTTCGTTGCCCCCAGTGCCGTTATTCAGGCCCGCCAGCGCCTGGGAAGTGAGGCTGTCCGCCGCGTGTTCACGAAAACAGCGCAGCTCTGGCATAACGCCACGCCGCATCCGCACTGGTGCGGCCTGACCCTGCTGGC